>CAIWHQ010000366.1 GCA_903912465.1 uncultured Alphaproteobacteria bacterium
CCAGCTACCAGGAGGCGGTCGACGCCTGGCGGGCCAAGGCCCAGTCGACGGTGGACAACGCCCTCATGCGCTACTTCATCATCCACGCCCACAAGCTGCTGAACCCCGACGAAGACGACCACGCGCACTGAGCTATTCGCGGCGCAGCAGGCCCTCGGTCAGCAGGCGGCCCCACATGTTCGAACGGAAGTCGGCCTTGATGGCGTCCGGGTCGTAGGCGGGGCTGTCGACCCATTCCAGGAAGGTCTGGCCCGCCGGCTCGCCCTCGGCGAGATAGCGCTCGAAGGTGTAGTCCAGCACACCGGTCTTTCCCGCCTTCACATGCAGGTACTTCAGACTCAGCTGGGCCAGGGCCTGGCGGATCGGGACGCCCTTGCGGAAGTGCAGGTAGAGCACGCTCATGATGCCCGCCCGGTCCGCGCCCGACTTGCAGTGCATCAGGGCGGGATACTCCAGGCTCTCGAAAAGGGCCTTGGCACCATGCACCCTTGCCCGGCTGGGGACTTCCCGGGAGGTGATGGTGAAGTCCACGAGGTTCAGGCCCAGTCGGGCGCAGGCCTCCGTCTCCAGGGCGTAGAAGCTAGCGTCAAAGCCGCCGCGGAGGTTCACCACCGTGCGGATTCCGCGGGCCTTCCAGTCTTCGAGCTGGAAGGGCCAGGGCTGGTTGGTGCGGTACAGCTCCTCGGAGACAGCGTGGGCGTTGGAGAACCTCAGCCTCAGAAAGGCGTGGTCCTTGAGAAGGTAGTCGACGTAGGTCCTGCGCCGCCCCTCCGGCGTCGTGAGGTCGAAATCCGCCAAGTCGGGGCTCCTGATGACTGGCCCCTATCTAGGGCGCCGATGCCGCACAGCAAAGCCCGCGACCGCCCGGCCCCGACCGGCATCTTGACTTCCCCTGCCTGAGGGCCGACGCCAGCGGAATGAGCGCCCCGGCGGAACCGAAGTCTCTCTCCAGCCGCGACATCCTCGCGCGGACCTGGCGTGTCTACCTGGCGCCCCGGTGGCCTGGTCTCCTGCTTGCAGCCCTGGCAGCAGTGGTGGTGGCCGCACTCAGCGCCCGGCTTGTCCAGATCCTCGAGCCCGCCATCAACGACCTCCTGGGCAAGCCCAAGCCAGGTGCCCTGCTGGTCATTCCCCTGACCATCGCCGGCCTCGCCATCGGCCGGGGCCTGGCCCAGGTGCTCCAGGCCACCCTGGTGAACCGGATCGGCAACGCCGTGGTGGGCGATGTCCAGGTCCAGCTCTTCGGGCGCCTGGTACGGGCCGACCTGGCCCGGCTCCGGTCGCAGCACTCGGGCACCTTCGTCTCGTCCGTTCTGTATGACGCGGGCCTGATCCGGGAGGCCGCCACCGCCGGCCTGATCAACTACACCCAGCACGCCCTGACGGTGGTGGGAGCGATCAGCGTGATGGTCTCCAACGACCTCGCCCTGTCCCTGGCCCTGATCCTGGCGGTGCCCGTCGCCAGCCTGATCATGCGACGCTACGCCAAGCGCTCGTCCCGGGCTGCCCAGGGCGCCATGGCGGAGACCTCGGCCCTGTCTACGGCGGTGATGGAGAGCCTCGACGGCGTCCGGGTGGTCAAGATCGAGAACCGTGAAGCCTTCGAGGAGGCCCGGGTCGCGGAGGTGGTGAACCGCCGCCAGGCCTTCCTGATCCGGGGCGCCAACGCCCGGGCCCGCGCCGCGCCGGCCACCGAGACCCTGATGACCCTGATCACCGCTGCGGTGATCGCCTGGGCCGGCATGAGGTCCCAGGGCGGCGGAATGAACCCCGGCGCCTTCGTCGCCTTCATCGGGGCCCTGGCCCTGGCGTCGCAGTCCCTGCGCCAGCTGGCCAACCTGCAGACGGTCTTCTCCGAGGGCCTGTCCGCAGCCAGGCGGCTCTACGCCGCCCTGGACGTGGAGCCCGAGGTTGGCGACCGGCCGGGCGCCATAGAGACCCCCCGGGGCGAGGGCCGCGTGGCCTTCGAGGACGTCCGCTTCGCCTATGGCGAGGGCCCCGAGGTTCTGTCGGGCGTCAGCCTCGCCGTAAAGCGTGGGGAGACCGTGGCCCTGGTCGGCCCCTCCGGCGGGGGAAAGTCGACCCTCCTGAACCTGATCCCACGTTTCTACGACGTGACCGGGGGACGGGTGACCCTGGATGGCCGGGATGTCCGCGACCTGACCCTCGCCTCCCTGCGCCGCCGAATCGCCCTCGTCACCCAGGAGCCCTTCCTCTTCGACGACACCCTGAGGGCAAACATCGCCTATGCCCGGCCCGAAGCCTCACAGGAAGAGATCGAGGCCGCCGCACGGGCCGCCGCCGCGCACGACTTCATCCTGGCCCTGCCCGAGGGTTACGACACCCAGGCCGGGGAAGCTGGGCTGAGGCTCTCCGGCGGACAGAGGCAGCGTATCGCGATCGCCCGGGCCTTCCTGAAGGATGCACCCATCCTCCTCCTTGACGAGGCAACCAGCGCCCTCGACGCCGAGAGCGAGGCCCAGGTCCAGGCGGCCCTGTCCCGGTTGATGGAGGGCCGCACCACCCTGCTCATCGCCCACCGCCTGTCGACCGTCCGTAACGCGGATCGGATCTATGTCCTCGACCAGGGG
>CAIWHQ010000367.1 GCA_903912465.1 uncultured Alphaproteobacteria bacterium
CCGTGGGCCTCGGGGATGATCAGGCCCGTGACGCCCAGCTCGGCCAGGCCCTTCAGCACGTCCGGGGCCCGGCGGTCCTTGCCCGCCGCAAAGGCCCGCGTGCGCTCCAGCCCGCCGGTCCCGGCGAGGAACCGGGCCAGGGCGTCCTGCAACATGACCTGTTCTTCAGAGAGTCCGAATGCCATGATGCGTCTCTCCTCAGGCCTTCGCCGGCTTGGGCTCGCGGGGCATGTCCAGCCCGCGCTCGGCGATGATGTTCTTCTGGATCTGCGAGGTGCCCCCGCCGATGATCAGACCGAGGAAGTACATGTAGTCCCTCTGCCAGGAGCCGCCGCCGCGCAGGCGGGGCGTGTCGCCGTAGAGCAGGCCCAGCTCACCCAGGACATCGACGGCGAAGCCTTCCAGCTCGTGGCGCAGCTCGGTGCCCTGAAGCTTGACCACCATGCCCGCCAGGGGCGCGCTCTGCCGGTTCACCGCCGCGGAAAGCAGGCGCAGGTCGTTGCAGCGCAGGGCCTGGACCCGGCCCTGGATCGCCATCAGCCGGTCCCGGTAGACGGGATTGTCGATCACCCGGCTTCCGTCGAGGGTCTCGGCCTTCATCAGGTCGATCAGGGCATTGAGCCGGCTCTGCATGACGTTGGGGTCGGCCAGGGAGCCCCGCTCATGCCGCAGGATGGCGTTGGCCACCTTCCAGCCCTCGCCGCGCCGTCCGACGATCTGGTGGGCCGGGACCCGCACGTCGGTGAAGAAGACCTCGTTGAAGTTGGCCGCGCCCGTCATGTCCACCAGGGGGCGGATTTCGATGCCCGGGGTCTTCATGTCGAACAGGAGGAAGCTGATGCCCTCATGCTTGGGCGCGTCGGGCTCCGTCCGGACCAGGCAGAAGATCCAGTCGGCCAGGTGGGCCGTGGAGGTCCAGATCTTCTGGCCGTTGATCACCCAGTGGTCGCCCTCAAGCACGCCCTTGGTCGCCAGGGCGGCGAGGTCGGAGCCGGCGTTGGGCTCGGAATAGCCCTGGCACCACAGCATCTCGCCGCGCAGGGTCGGACCGATGAACTGGCGCTTCTGGTCCTCTGATCCGACCTCGAGCAGGGTCGGGACCAGCATGGAGATGCCCTGGCCACCCAGGCCCGGCGACAGCTGGGCGCGGGCGAACTCCTCGGCGATGATCCGCGACTTCAGGATGTCGGGCTCGCCGCCGTAGCCGCCGTACTCCTGAGGGATTGTCCGGGCGGCGTAGCCGTTCCCGATCAGCAGCTTCTGCCAGGTCAGGCCGTTGCCACCATGGCCCGGGGCCTGGCTGCGGTTGGCCTGGAGGAAGCCGCGCACCTCGGTGCGAAAGGCCTCGTATTCGGGGCTGTAGGACAGGTCCATGGGTCTCCTCCCGTCGCGTTCCGGCCTTGAGCGCCAAACCTTGAGCATCTGGCCCGCCGGGTCCAGTCTCCCAACAGGGCGGACGGCTGGCAAGCCGCGTCCCGGAGCGATTAGGGGAGGCCCGCCTCATGGACAAGCCATCTGCGACGGACGCCGCGCCGGAACCCATCCTGGACCCGGACCGCCGGATCCTCGACCCGCACCACCACCTCTGGCCGGCGGGGGCGGGACCGGCCTACCTGCTGGAGGAACTGAGGGCCGACACGGGGGACGGCCACAGGGTCGAGGCCACGGTCTTCGTCGAATGCATGAGTGGCTACCTGACGGACGGGCCGGAGGCCCTGCGCCAGTCGGGCGAGAGCGCCTATGTGGCGCGGATTGCCCGGGCATCGCAGGACGGGAAGGGTGCCCGCATCGCCGCCATCGTCGGCTCCGCAGACCTGCTGGCACCGGATGCCGTCGACGCCCTGCTCGACGCCCACGTCGCCGCCGGCGAGGGCCTGTTCCGGGGTATCCGCCACGCGGCGGCC
>CAIWHQ010000368.1 GCA_903912465.1 uncultured Alphaproteobacteria bacterium
CCGCCATGAGGCCACCCCAGCCCCGCTTGGCGCCCTCGGCCGCGCCGGATTGCCAGATCGAGACCTGGTCGTTGTGCGACATCAGGTTGGGCGGCAAGCTGACGCTGCGGGTGCTGTACTGGGCCTTGGTGGTAGGAACGATCAGCGGGCCCACATTGGCGACGACGGCCAGGCGTCCGGCGTTCCAGGGGCTGGCAGCGCCCTGGACCAGGGGCGACATGGCTGGATGCAGGGCAAAGCCCCGGCTGGAGGCGTTGGTTCCGGCGGGCACCGGGTTGGGCGTCCGGGGCGTGATGGGCAAAACGCCGCCAAGGAATTCGGGCGTACTCCGGGTCACAATGCGGGCGGTGACCGGCGAGACGCTGCCGACGGCGGCCGGTGCCGTGCCGGCAGGCATCAGGGCGATCGGGTCATTTCCCGTGTTCCGGGCCGCAAAGTACCGGCTCCAGGAGTCCGAGTCCGTGGCCAGGACCATGTTGTTGCTGTCATTGCCGCCGAACAGGAAGATGCAGACCAGCGCCTTGTAGCTGGTGGGCACTGTCTGGGCCGCTGCCGAGCCCAGGGTCGCCATCTGCAGGGCAAAGGGGGCCGCGACCCCCAGGGGTGCCGCCGCCGCCATCATCTTCAGGAGGTGCCGCCGAGTGGCCGGAGAAGGTTGGGTCATCCTGTGTGCCTCACCTTTGGACCAGGTATTCCGGGGACGTCATGACGAGCAGGACCGACGCCTTTACGCGGTTGGTCTTGGCCTGGTTCGCCTGGTTCAGGTCCGTCGGCGAAATCGTGTAGGCGTTGATGGTATCGAGGACCCTCTTGCGCAGAGTACCGCTCATCTGGCCGGCCATCAGGAGACGATTCAGACGGTCCGCCAACTGCTCGGGCTTGTCAGCGATCAAGACCTCATTGGTGAGCGAAAGCCGGACGTCGTTACCTGTCCCGATCCCGTTGCTGATCGTCTGTTCGATCACGTTCACATAGCCGGCGTTGGTGACCTCGTTGACGATCTGGAATTCAGGGGCGGCAAGGTTCCGGGACCCGAGGACCGTGGTGCCGGGAGGGACATAGCCGGGACGCCAGAAGTTGAAGACCGAGCTTGCGAGAAGGGGCGCCTGGCCAAGGGAGGTGTTGGCGCCGGTCGAACGCACCTGCCACTTGCCGCTCAGGGAGCTCCCCTGGAAGGCGCGCATCATGTGGGTCATGCGGATGACCGGCTCGCGCAGCTTGCCATAGGCCGGATCCTCCGCGGTGGTGGCGTTGCGCGCCTCCGGATCCATGAGAATGGCGGTGACGACCGCGCCCATGTCGCCCCGCACCCCGGCGCCATTGTTGTTGAACACGCCAGCGACCCGCTGAACGTAGGCGGGCGAGGGATTGCTGGTCACCAGGCGCTGGATCAGCTGCCGCGAGACAAAGGGCCCGGTGTTCGGGTGATTGAACAGGGTATCGAGGGCGATCTTCAGGTCACCCGGACCGTCGACCGTAGCCGAGGCCGGGATGGTTGTGCCCAAGAAGGCCTTCTGGGAGGTGGAATGGTACTGCGGATAGAAGATCATCTGCCGCACCTTGGAGTCCGGATCCGGGTTCCCGCCGAAGAACGTCGAATTCGACGGCGCAGGGCTGTACCAGGACCAGCCCGTGAAGACCTTGGCGAGGCCCGAGATGTCGGCTGAGGTGTAGGCGGCCAGGGGCCTTCCACTGATGTCTGTCTTGGGCGTTCCGTCCAGGTTGAGCTGGTACAGGCCAAGGGTCATCAGCTGCATCACCTCACGGGCATAGTTCTCGTCCGGTGTCCGGGTTCCCGCCGCGTCCTCCTTCATGTTGCCGAGATAGGTGAGGTAACGCCCCATCATCGGGTTCAGGGTCACCTTCTCAAGAAGGTCACGGTAGTTCCCGAAGGCGTTGGCAGTCAGCATGTCGTAGTAGGCGCCCGCGCCACGCGGATCGACGACGTCGGAGGCCAGGGAGATTACGAAGATCTGGGAGTAGGCGAAGGCGACCCGCTCTCGGAGCTGGTCCTGCCCCGTCACCGAGGCAAGCCACCAGCTTTCGGCGAAGTGGTCGTAACTCAGCGTGGCGTTGGGCGAGGTCACCCGCAGTTCCGCGAGCCGGGCGTCCATATAGGCCTGGTGGGAAACCGAGGGCGGCGGCGTGTTGATCTGGGCCCGGATCCAGGACTCCGCCGTGCCGGCGCGGACCGCTTCAATGCCGGCTTCGGTCGCCCCGAAGGTCCCTTGGGCGAGCAGGCGACCTGCCTCCGCCTCGGTGGGACCAGGGATTGGCGCAGGACCCGTCCCGGTGGAACCGCCGCCCCCGCCGCCGCCTCCGCCGCCACAGGCAGCAAGAAACAGGCAGGCTGCGATCAAGATCGAGATCCGGCGTGTCACCCTTCCCCCTGTCCTATCCAAAGCTGTGATGACCTTCCGCGAGACTGAAGTGGAGCCTCGAAGTCGGGTTATCGCCCTGCCAAGCAACACGCTTGTTACCTCTCATCTCTAGCACAGAATAGTTCTGCGATCATGCCCCGATCCGGTCCCCGACCTGGGTGTCGTCAAGTCTGAGACCGGAAGACCTCCGGTCGATTCGGCAGCGCCGCAGGACCCGAACCTCGCGTCCCGGACGGTCCAGACCGGGCGTGGCCAGATAGGTGGCGAGACCCGCGGTGCGGGAGAACTCCAGTCGCACGTAGCCCTGGTGAAGATTGTCCGTCCATAGAACCTCTGGATTGTGATCGGCGAAGGCCTGGTCGAGCCGCCCCGCGGTCGCCACCCCAAACCCGCTCTCCACGAAGTCGCCCGGCGAGGTGACCCCGGCGGTTCCGATCTCGACACCGGCGGGCCGTCCTTCCCCGTCTGCAAGCTGGTTGGCCCAGAAGCTGTGGCTGTCCCCGGTCAGGAAGACGAGGTCTGTCGCACCTGCCTCCCGAGCAGAAGCGTAAAAGCGTTCCCGCGCCCAGGCATAGCCATCCCAGGTGTCCGGATAGAAGGGCAGGTTCATGCGCCCCTTCCAGGCAAGGACGGCGGCTGCAGGATTGGCGGACGCTGAGGGGCCTGAAGGGTCCGGGACAAGGCCGAGGGTGACGACATCCGGAACCCGGGTCCGGGCTATGGGCATGGGGTTGCCGACCAGCCGCCAGGGCTGTCCGGCCGCGACCGAGGCGCGCCAGGCCGCCGACAGGTCCGCCTCCTGGTCCGGGCCGATCAGTCGCCGGCCAGGGGCACCAATCGTCTCGCGCTCGAGGGCTTCGGCGTCCTCCCGGCGCTTCACCTTGTCGCGCCAGTCCGAATAGTCGACCTGAAGGGCCCGGGCGGTGTGCCGGGTCTCCAGGGTGCAGAGGGTGGCGAGGTCGCCGAAGACGTAGGTGCGCCAGAACTGGGCGCGGGTCCGGCCCGGGGCGGGATCACGGATCGGCATCCATTCGTAATAGGCCTGGAGCGCGGCCTCGCGACGGGCGGCCCAGTCGCCCTCCGTCGCGGGCTGATGGTTCTCCGCACCACCGGTCCAGGGGTTGTTGGCGCTCTCGTGGTCGTCCCAGCAGCACAGGAGCGGCTTGGCGGCGAGCATGGCCCTGGAGCCAGCGTCGGTCTTGTACTGAGCGTGGCGGGTCCGGTAGTCGGACAGGGTGATGATCTCCCCAGCCGGCTCGTGGACCCGCCCGAGGGTCCGGGCGGTCTCCGATCCCCAGCCATCGCCAGCGTATTCATAGATGTAGTCACCGGTGTGCAGAACCATATCCACCGCCCCGTCCACGGCGATGGCGGCATAGGCGTTGAAGTGACCGAAGGCGTAGTTTGAACAGGAGACCAGAGCCAGGCCCAGGCGGTCCAGCCTGCCCCGGGGAAGCGTCTGCGTCCGACCCACCGGCGAGGTCTCTCCAAGGGCACGGAACCGGTAGACATAGCGGTCGCCCGCTTTCAGCCCCTCCGCGAGGACCTTGACGGTGAAGTCCCTTTCGGGACCCGTCCGAAACCGTCCCCGCCGCAGGGGTCGGGAAAAACTCTCATCCGCGGCGATCTCCCACTCGACCTCGACGGGCGCGGTCGCTGTAACCCGGGTCCAGAGGACAAGGCTGGAGGCGTCCGGATCCCCGCTCGCCACCCCATGCCGGAAGACGCCCTGGGAGGCGGCGTGGGCCGCTTCCGCTGTCGACAGGCCCAGGGCGAGGGTCGCAGCCGACAGGCCTGCGATGGCCTCGCGGCGACTGGGTGCGGTGAGTTCGGTCATGGCGCGCTCCGGCGGCGGGTCTGCGAATCCCTACCTTGGCACCGAACTGTGTCCGTTGGACGAAGACCGAGACCTTTAGGCACCCACCCAGTTGCCGTGGAAGCCGAACGGGACCCGGCGGGGGACCCTGGCGATCGCCACCGGGCCGCGATCGATGTCGGAGGCGTCGAGCACGACGAGGTCCGAGCGATTGTCCGCAGCCCGCCAGACGACGGTCGTCAGCCAGCCATCGCCTTCCGCTGCGGTCTCGGAGCGGGGGGCGAAGACCGGTTCCGAGACCTGATCGCCGGGCTCGAAGTTGCAGACCTTCCGGACGCCTGTTGCCAGGTCGATGTGGGCGATGGCGTTCATCTTCACCGACTTCGCGCCCGTCGTGTCGGCGGCATAATAGCCATGGCGGTAGGCCAGGCCGGTGAACCGCTCGTCAAGCCTCGGGAACTCGGAATCGAGGTCGTCGATCGCCGTCTCCTTCACCTGGTCGGTGGCGCCGGTGAGGTCGAACTCCCAGCGGGTCAGGCGGGCACCGCTGCGCGAGCCGGGCCGGCCGTTCGCAAGGGGGAAGAGGGGTGCGGCGTCGTAGAGGCAGACCTCGGCGATGATCCGGTCTCCCGCCTCGCGGGCGTTCATCGGATGGAAGACATACCCCGGCTGGGTCGTGAACCAGCGGATGGTCGAGACGTCGCCGCCGCGCTTCATGAGGCCCACATAGGACGGCTTATCCGGCTCCCAGGCATAGCCCGGGAGGCCCTTCATGGCTCGTTCCAGGCTGCCAGTGAGGGGCATGACCGGGAAGAGGACGTAGTTTTCGGTGACCAGGAAATCATGGACCATGGCCGAATACGGGGCCTCGAAGTCAGTGCGGCGCACGACCTTTCCGGAGGCGTCCGTCACGCCGTAGCTCATGGTGGTGGAGAAGGGACGGTCGCCGACGCCATAGCCGAACCAGACCATCTCGCCGGTCTTCGGATCCAGCTTGGGATGGGCGGTGACCCGTCCGGCGTACTCGGTTGCATAGCCCCGGGACTCCAGGGTGTCGCGGTCAAGCTCGAAGGGCATGTGCCCCTCCTCCAGGGCCAGAAGCCGGCCCGCGTGGAAGAGGATGTTGGTGTTGGCGACGCCGCTGTCCTTCCCCGCGGTCACGGGGTCGCTCAGCATGGGGTTGAAGCCGCCGAACAGGGCCCGGCCATGCTCGCGCTCGAGCTCCCACTTCGGGGTGCGGACATAGCGGTTGCGGTAGGTCACCTTGCCGCCGTCGATCCGGAAGGCATGGACCATGCCGTCGCCGGTGAACCAGTGGTAGTGCGGATCCAGGGGCTGGAACTGGGGATTGGGACCTGTGCGATAAAGCGTGCCCTCGAGGCCCGCAGGGATCTCGCCCACCACCTCGAGGTCAAAGTCATCCTCGGACCGGAGCGGGGCGAAGTTTCCGTTCAGGTAGGGATTGCCGCGGGTCTTCTCGCTCATCGGGGTCTCGCCTCAGCCGGATTACGTTGTAAAGTGGTGAACCTTCCGGCGTCAGGACGCAAGTCCGGCGACGCCGGGTCCTGGAGACGGCATGCCGCGCATTTTGTCAGACGCCGACGTCGCTGATTTCCGCGCCCGCCTCTGTGCGGCGGCGGAGGACCAGTTCGCTGAGCATGGCATTGAGGCGGTGACCATGCGCCAGCTGGCTGCCGCCCTGGGGGTCAGCCCGATGACGCCCTACCGCTATTTCCGCGACAAGGACGAGATCATCGATGCGGTCCGGACGAGCGCCTACGACCGTTTCGCCGACGCCCTGGAGGCAGCATTTGACGCGCATGATGATCCCGCAGAAAGGTCGGTCGCCGTCGGAGAGGCCTATCTGGATTTCGCCGTGAACAATCCCCGGGCCTACGCCCTGATGTTCGACCTGAAGGATATGAAGGCACCCTCCTCCGAGGGGCTGCTGGCGGCGGTGCGGCGGGCCCGGGACTGCCAGGTGCGGCATGTCCAGGGCCTGATCGACGCCGGCCTGATCACCGGCGACGCCGAAGACCAGGGCCACGTCTTCTGGGCCAGCGTCTATGGTTTCGCGGGGCTCATCCTGCTGGGACAGATCTCGCCGGAGGAGGGACGGCGCCTGCACCGTCTGGCCAGCCGCAGCGCCATCGCCCACGCCGCCCCTTGACCTCGCCGCCGGCAGGCGGTGGAGATGCCCCACCGCCAAACTTGCCGGAGACGCGCCATGCCTACGCCCTTTGAAGTCCGCTGGAGGGAGCCCGATGTCGAGGCCGTCCTCGCCCAGGTGCGCGCCTATCCCTGGCCCATCGCCCCGGAGGTCGAGGACGGGTGGGCTTATGGCTGCGACGGCACCTGGCTGAAGTCCCTGTGCGCCTACTGGGCGGACGGCTTCGACTGGCGAGCGGCGGTCGCTGACCTGAACCGGTTCCCGCAGTTCACGGCGAAGGTCGGGGACTTTGACCTGCACTACCTGCATGTGGTGGGGGAAGCGGGGGGCAAGCGGCCCCTGCTCATCACCCACGGATGGCCAGGCTCGCACTTCGAGTTCTGGGGCGCCATCGAGAAGCTCGCCTTCCCCAGCCGCTTCGGCGGGGACCCGGCGGACGCCTTCGACCTGGTCATCCCGTCCCTGCCCGGCTTCGGATTCTCCTCAAAGCCGAAGCGGCCCATCGGGCAGAAGGCCACGGCGGCCCTGTTCAACCAGCTGATGACCGAGGTCCTGGGCTATCGCGCCTACCTCGCCCAGGGCGGCGACTGGGGCGGCCTCGTCACCTCCTGGCTGGGACGCAACCATGGCGACAGCGCCCGGGCCATCCACCTGAACATGATCGGCTTCCGGCCCAACGGCGGTCCGACCTCGGAGGCCGAGATCGCCTGGATCACCCGCCAGGGGCAGATGATGGAGATGATGGGTGCCTATTTCCGCCTGCAGTCTTCCAGGCCCCAGTCCATCGCCTGGATGGCGGCGGGCAATCCCGTGGGCCAGGCGGCCTGGATCGCCGAGCGTTTCCACGACTGGTCGGACCTGTCGGTGAAGACCCTGGACCAGGCCTATTCCCGGGACCAGCTACTGACCAACATCATGATCTATGTGATGACCGGCAGCTTCACGACGGGCGCCTGGTACTATCGCGGCCTGATCGAGGAAGGTGGCGTCGCCTTCAAGCCGGGCGAAAAGTGCGAGACCCCGACGGCCTTCGCCAACTTCCCGGGCGAGCCCCTCTATTCCGCCCCGCCGCGCAGCTGGGCCGAGCGAGCCTACAACATCGTCAGGTGGAGCGAGATGCCCCGGGGCGGACATTTCGCCGCCATGGAGGAGCCCGACCTCTACGTGGACGAAGTCCGGGCCTGGGCCCGCGAGGCGGGCTGAGGCCAGCCATGGCACGCTACGACTTCGCCTCGGACAACACGGCTTCGGCCGCGCCGGAGGCGATGGAGGCCCTTGTCCAGGCCAATGGGGCGGGCTTCACGCCCGGCTACGGGTCCGACCCGGTCACTGCGGCGGCCGCGGACGCCGTCCGCGCCCTGCTGGACTCCGACGCCGAGGTTCGCTTTGACGCCTCGGGCACGGCGGCCAACGCCATCTGCCTCGCGGCTCTGGCGCGCCCCTTTGAGTCCGTGCTTGCCCACCGCCACGCCCATGTTCTGACGGATGAGACCGGCGCGCCGGGCCTGTTCGGACACGGCGTCGGGCTGACGGGGCTCGACGGGGCCTCGGGCCGGATCGACCCGGCGAGGCTTGAGGCGGCCCTGGCGGAGCCGGAGGTTTCGCACCGCCAACCCCCCGCCGCCCTGTCCCTGACCCAGGCCTCGGAGTACGGTGCGGTCTATCCGGGAGCCGACCTCGAGGCCCTCTGCTCCCGGGCCAGGACCGCCGGGCTCGGCGTCCACCTGGACGGTGCCCGGCTGGCCAACGCCGCCGCGGCTGGCTTCGACGTAAAGCGGATCGGCCCCATGGGGGTGGACCTCCTGGTCCTGGGAGGCGCCAAGTCGGGCATGCCACCCTGCGAGGCCATCGTGATCTTCAACCGCGCCCTCGCGCGGCGCTTTGACGCCCGCCTCAAGCAGTCGGGGCAGCTGGCTTCCAAGGGCCGGTTCCTGGCCGCCCCCTTCCTGGGGATGCTGGCCAACGGTGCCTGGGCCCGCAGGGCGGCGCACGCCAATGCCATGGCAGCACGGCTGGCGGCCGCCTGCCCCTTCCCCATCGCCCACCCGGTCGAGGCCAACGGGGTCTTCGTGCACATGGACGAGGACCGGCTGGAGGCGCTCAGGGCCCAGGGCTGGTTCGTCTACCGGTTCCTGGACGGGACGGTACGCTTCATGTGCTCATGGGCAACCACGACGGAAGCGGTGGACGAGATCGCCGCCGCCCTCCGCCGGATCGCCTGAGGGAAGACGCGCCGAAGGTGCGCGCCATCCATCGCGTTACTGTCACAGGATAGTCACACCTTTGAAGGGATCTCGCCGACCCGGGAGTTACGGTTTGATCGCCCGGATTGTAGGCCATACCCAGAAAGTACGAGACATGTGACTCTTAAGGCCGCGCTAGAGAACGCGCCGGGAGCCAAGTCCGCCAAACGGCATTCCTTAAATCGAAAGGCTGGGAGCCTCGAAATGACTTATTCTGGCAATGGCGCGCTGAAGGCGGGCCTTCTGGCGACCGTCGCATTCTGCGGACTTTCCCTCACCACGCCGGCGACGGCCCAACAGACAGGTACCGCGGTCGACGAACTGGTGGTCACGGGTTCGCGGATTGCACGCCCGAACCTGGAAGCGGCCCAGCCCCTGCTGGTGATCTCGTCCGAGAAGATCGAAGCCAAGGGCCAGACCAACCTGGCCGAAGCCATCAATGAGTCGCCGTCGTCCGGTGTCCCGGTCAACCCGATCGGCGATCAGGGCTCATTCGGCACTGGCCGGAACTATGTGAACCTCCTGAACCTCGGCACCAACCGGACCCTGACCCTGGTGAACGGTCGTCGGTTCGTGGGCTCTAACGCCGCCTCCCTGTTCACCGGCGCAGGCGCTGGCGGCCAGGTGGACCTGAACGGCATCCCCACGGGCCTGGTCAACCGGACCGAGCGGGTCTTCGGAACTGGCGGAGCGGTGTATGGCTCCGACGCCATCGGCGGCGTGGTGAACATCGTCACCCGCACCCGTTATGAAGGGTTTGAAGTCAACGGCCAGTTTGGTGTTTCGGAGTACGGGGACGCCCAGGAGTACAGGGCCCGGGTGATTGGCGGTGCCAACTTCCTTGACGACCGCCTGAACCTTATGGGCAGCTATGAGTACAACAAGACTGAGGCTCTGGCCTTTACCGACCGGTCGGTGACGGGCCGTCAGATCACCTTCGCCAACAACCCCCTGAACACAGGGCCCAGCGACCTCATCGCCGGCTCCGTCCTGATCCAGAACCGCCGCATCCCAGAGATGACGGCGGGCGGTCTCCCAGCGCGCACCGGCGGCTCCGCCCTGTCCGGTATCCTCACCATCGCCGATCCCAACAGCCCCGGCGGCCGGATCGCGGCCCAGTTCGACCCGGCAGGCAATCTCGTTCCGTATCAAACCGGTGTTTTCTACCAGACCTCGATCGCCTCGGGCGGGGATGGCCTGAACCTCGCCAAGCTGTCCTCCCTGCGCTCGCCTCTCGACCGGCATGTGGCGTCGGGCTTCGCCACCTTCGAGGTGACCCCCAAGATTCGCCTGAAGGCTGAGGCCTTCTTCTCTCATGTCGAGTCGGTGGAGCCCTACAACCAGCCGATCTACAATGCCGCTGTTTTCGGAGGGAACTCCGCCGCGCTTCGGATGTCGACGGCGAACCCCTTCCTCTCCACCCAGGCGAAGGCCGCCATCCTGGCGCAGCCCACGGCGCTTCCGGCGGATACGGCGTCGCCCGGCGACCGCATCTTCTTCCTGAACCGCGCCTCCTCGGACATTGGGAACAACAAGACCGAGGCCCAAGGGGATCTCTACAGGGGGGTCCTGGTTGCCGAGGGCGAGTTCGGCCTGTTCGGCCGGGACATGAACTGGGACGTTTCGATCAACCGCGGCCAGTCCAAGGGAACTTTCTCGTCGCCGAACATCGTCCAGTCGCGCTTCCTGCTGGCCATCGACGCTGTCAAGGACGCTTCCGGCGCGGTCGTCTGCCGCGACCTCACCGCCCGGGCTAATGGCTGCGCGCCGCTCAACCTCTTCGGCGAAGGCGCGCCCACCAAGGCCGCCCTCGACTATGTCGGCGTCAAGTTCGAGTCAGAGTACCAGATCGACCAGACCGTCTATCAGGCCAATTTCGGCGGCAGCGTCATCGACCTCCCCGCTGGTCCCCTCGGCTTCAATGTCGGTTATGAGTACCGTAAGGAAGAGTCCGACTTCCAGCCCAACCAGCCACAGAGGGACGGTGTCGGACGGTCCGCCGCCATCGCCCCGCTGAGCGGTGCCTTCGAGACCACAGAGTACTACGGCGAAGTCTCCGTGCCCCTGGTGGGTGGCGACTTCAGCTTCATAGGTCTGAACACCCTCGAGGTCGAGGGTGCCTACCGATACATCGACAACTCCCAGGCGGGAGAGGACAAGTCCTGGAGCTACGGCGTCCGTTGGAAACCCATCGCAGACCTGACCTTCCGCGGCACGCAGAGCCAGTCCTTCCGCGCTCCGGCGATCACCGAGGTATACCTGCCGACTTCGACCTCCTTCATCACGGCGACCGACCCCTGTGACTCGCGGAACATAAGCACGGGACCCAATCCGACGGCCCGGAAGGCGAACTGCGCGGCGGCGTTCACGGCGCTCGGGCTCCCGGCGAACTTCTCGCTGGTGTCCAATATCCAGAGCTTCACGGTCCAGGGAGCCACGGCTGGAAATCCCGACCTGGAGAACGAGATCGCCGAGCAGTGGACTGCAGGCTTCGTCTACGAGCCAAGCTTCATCCCGAATCTGGCGCTGACCTTTGACTACATCGACGTGAAGTTGACGAAGGCGATCGTAAACTTCGGGCTCACCTCTATCCTGAGCACCTGCTACGATTCCAACACCTACCCGAGCTCGGTCTGTAACCGGTTCCAACGCGGCAACGCCGCCTCAGGTGCCCAGGCAGCCCAAATCCTGGGCCGCGACGAGGCCGCCGGCATCTCCGGCCCTCAGACTGGGTTCGTGAATGCGGGCTACACCAACTTCCAGGGCTTTACGGTCGGTGTGGACTGGAACCTTGAGCTTGCCAGCGTCCGCGGTTTCGAGACATTCGGCGGCGGCGATCCCGGCACGCTGGACTTCAATCTCGACCTGTTTTCGGTCCGCCAACAGGAGACCTCGGTCAACGGATTTGGAACCGACCTGAACCGGGACGTGGGCGAGATCGGGAATGCTGAATGGCAGTGGAAGCTGGAGTCGGCCTATACCCGCGGGCCGTTCTCGACGATCTGGACCTTCAACTACATCGGGGAGTCGAAGTTCAACAACGACTTCACGATCGAGACCCGGACACCACTGACGGTGGACGCCTATATGCGCCACGACCTGGTCTTCTCCTATGACTTCGCCGACATGATCGGCTCGCCCATGGGCTTGAAGAACATGCGCGCGCGCCTGGCCATCGAGAACCTGACGGACCAGCCGCCGCCCTTCGGCACCACCGGCCTTGGCGTCTATGACGTGGTGGGCCGCTACTACAAGCTGGGTCTGACGGCGCGCTTCTGACGCCTTCAGGACCTGAAGAACATCGCCCCGGCCGCCTGGCGGCCGGGGCTTTTTCTTGCGAGCCTGGGGTGGGACGCCGGGGCGTCAGACAACAAAGCGGGCTAGGCGTCCCCGGATGATGGCCTCGGCCTCGGTGACGATGCGCGAGATGAGCTCGGCACAGGTCGGGATGTCGTGGATCAGGCCCTGGACCTGCCCCGCCGACCAGATGCCGTGGTTGGGATCGCCGGTCTCGTAGACCACCCGGCCGCGGGTCCCGGCCACCAGTTCACGAACATCCTCGAACTTGGCCCCCGAGCGCTCCAGCTCCACCACCTGGCGGCTGATGTCGTTGCGCGCCACCCGCGAGGTGTTGTGCATGGTGCGGAAGATCAGGTCGGTGGCGCGTTCATCGTTCTCGACGATCTGGCGCTTCACGTTCTCGTGGATCGGGCTTTCCTGAGTGCACATGAAGCGCGTGCCCATGTTGACCCCCTCGGCACCCAGGGCCAGGGCCGCGACCAGGCCGCGGGCGTCGCCAAAGCCGCCTGAGGCGATCATCGGCACCTTCACCTTGTCGGCGGCGGCGGGGATGAGGATCAGTCCGGGGACATCATCCTCGCCGGGGTGGCCGGCGCACTCGAAGCCGTCGATGGAGATGGCGTCGACGCCCATCCGCTCGGCCGACAGGGCGTGGCGGACGCTGGTGCACTTGTGGACGACGATGACGCCGTTGGCCTTGAAGTCGTCGACGTGTTCCTGGGGCTTGTTGCCGGCGGTCTCGACGACCTTGACCCCGCTTTCGATGATGGCCTTGCGGTACTCGGCGTAGGGCGGCGGGTTGATGGCCGGCAGGATGGTGAGGTTCACGCCGAAGGGCTTGTCCGTCAGCTTGCGGCAACGGTCGATCTCGGCGCGCAGGGCGTCGGGCGTGGGCTGGGTCAGGGCGGTGATGAAGCCCAGGCCGCCGGCGTTGGCCACGGCCGCGACGAGTTCGGCGCGGCCGACCCACTGCATGCCGCCCTGAACGACGGGGTGCTCCACACCGACAAGCTCGGTGAAACGCGTCTTGATCGCCATGATGTCCTCCCCTTGGCGTCCTGGCTTTCGCCATGTGGAGGCACAGTGAACCGCCGGACCCCGGGTCAGGCAAGGGGCAATCGGACCTACTTAAGGCCGCTCCGGCCAATGGCGTAGAAGCGCTCGGACCTCTGCTTCAACAGCCTTTCCACGCTCTTGCCCTCCAGGGAGTCGAGCTCCTTTTCGAGGGCATCGCCGACGATCTGCAGGGCCGCCGCCGGATCGGCGTGGGCGCCACCCGGCGGCTCGGGCACGATCCTGTCGACGATCTTCATCTTCAGCAGGTCGGCGGCGGTGATCTTCATCGCCTTTGCCGCCTCCTCGGCGGTGCGCGCGCCCCGCCAGAGGATGGAATTGGCTCCCTCTGGAGGGATGACCGAATAGGTGGCGTGCTCAAGGATCAAGACCCGGTTGCCGCAGGCAATACCCAGGGCGCCGCCCGAGCCGCCCTCTCCCGTGACGATGGCCACCATGGGCACCTTCAGCATCAGGCACTTCTCGGTGGACCGGGCGATGGCCTCGGCGACGCTGCGTTCCTCGGACCCCACGCCCGGATAGGCGGCCGTGGTGTCGACGAAGCTGATAACCGGCAGGTTGAAACGCTCGGCCAGTTCCATCAGGCGGACGGCCTTGCGATAGCCCTCGGGCCGGGCGTAGCCAAAGTTGTGTTTTACCCGCGTGACAGGGTCGCGGCCCTTCTCATGGCCGATGACCAGGACGGGCCGGCCGCGGAACTGGCCGATACCGCCCATGATCGCCTGGTCGTCCGCGAACTTCCGGTCGCCTTTCATCTCGACGAACTGGTCGATGAGGCCGGCACAGTAGTCCACGAAATGGGGGCGCTCGGGATGCCGGGCGACCTGGGTCTTCTGCCAGGCGTCCAGGTTTGCGTAGGCGTCCCTGCGCATCTGCCTTGCGCGGTCGCGCAGGGCGTCGATCTCGTGGCTCAGGTCATCCGTTCCGGCGGTCTCAGCCAGGCGGGACAGCTCGTCGATCTTGGCCTCGAGGTCGGCAATCGGGCGCTCGAACTCAAGATAGTGAACGGCCATGCGGCGGGAATCCCGTCCTGTTACGCTAGCGCGAACCTAGTGGGTGGACCGGTTCAGGAAAAGCCGGATTCGCGCCGGCCCTTCCGGGTGGCCGAAAGCGGGTGGGCGTCCGAAACCACTTCCCTCAGCCGCTCGCCGGCGACGTGGGTGTAGATCTGGGTGGTGGCGATGTCCGCATGGCCGAGCAGGGTCTGGACGACCCTGAGGTCTGCGCCGCCCTCGAGCAGGTGGGTGGCAAAGGCGTGCCTCAGGACGTGGGGCGAGACCCGTTCGGGATCGATGCCCGCCGTGATCGCGGCCTCCCCCAGCAACTGAGCGAAGCGGCGCGGGGTCAGTCGGCCGCCCTTTCCGCCGGACGGGAACAGCCAGGGATTGGCCGCGTCGCCCCGGGGCAGGGTTCGGGCCCTGACCTCAAGCCAGGCCCGGACAGCGGCGCGGGCGGCGGTGTTCAGGGGGGCGAGCCGCTCCTTTCCACCCTTGCCCCGGACCATCAGGAACTCGGGGTCCCGGGCGAGGGCGGCAAGGGTCAGGCTGGTGAGCTCGGATACCCGTAGGCCGCCGGCATAGGCCAGCTCGATCATGCAAGCGAGGCGCAGGCCCTTCACCTCGTCCCGGGCGCCCGCGGCCGCGATCAGGGCCGCGGCCTCCGGGCGGCTCAGCACCCTGGGCAGGGGGCGGCCGCGCCGGGGCGCATCGACCCGACGGGAGGGATCGTCCGCACGCCAGCCCTCGCCCAGTACGAATCGATAGAACTGGCGCAGGGCCGCCCGCCGCCGGGAAGCCGTCGCCGGGGACAGGCCCCGCCGGCCGAGTTCGGCGAAATAGGCTTCGACATCCGGGGCCTCGGCCGAGGCCAGGGTAAGGCCCCGGGAGGCGAGAAAACCGGCCGCATCCTCCAGGTCCCGGCCGTAGGCGCGCAGGGTATTGGCCGCCGCCGCCCGCTCGACGGACATCATCTCCAGGAATGCCTCCGCCCAGCCCTCGCCGCTCATGATCCCCGCCCGGGGGCCAAACGCCCCCCTCAATCGTGACCAAGCCTAACGCCGGGGCGGGCCATTTGCATCGTAAAGTGGCGCGTCCCCGCCGGTTGGTGTAGGTGGGAAGACGCCCATGGATCCTTCTGAACCCCTGCGCGCCCGGACCATCACCCTTGTGGGGCTGATGGGTTCGGGCAAGTCCAGCGTCGGCAAGCGCCTCGCCCAGGCCCTCGACCTGCCCTTCCGCGACGCGGATGACGAGGTGGAGACGGCCGCCGGGCGCTCGATTCCCGAGATCTTCGAACAGCTGGGAGAGCCCGCCTTCCGGGATGGAGAGCGGCGCGTCATCGCCCGTCTGCTGGAGGGACCCCCCATCGTCCTCGCAACCGGGGGCGGCGCCTTCATGAATTCCGAGACGCGCGAAATCATCAAGGCGAGGTCCGTCTCGGTCTGGCTCAAGGCAGACCTGCCCATCCTGGCCAAGCGGGTCGCCCGCAAGGACAACCGCCCCCTGCTGACCGGCAAGGACCCCCTGGCCGTCCTCACAGAACAGGCGGCCGTGCGCTATCCGGCCTACGCCCAGGCTGACATCACCGTGGAGACCAGCGACACGCCGCACCAGGTGTCGGTCGACCAGGTGGTGAGGGCCCTCACCAACTGGCAGTCGCGGTCCGCCGCCTGATCCGTTCGGTTCCCGTCGACCTGGGCGACCGCGCCTACGAGGTCCTGGTCGGTCCCGGCCTGGTGGACGAGGCCGGCGCGCGCCTTCGCCCCTTCGTCCGTCGCGACCGGGTCGCCGTGGTCTCGGACGAGACCGTCTGGGGCCTGCACGGTGCCCGCCTGACCGCCGCCCTGGAGCGCGCCGGACTGCAGGCGCACCCGATTGTCCTGCCCCCCGGAGAGCAGACCAAGAGCTTCGCCGGCCTTGAGGGCCTGTGCGACGCTCTGCTCGCCCTCGAACTGGACCGGGGCGACCTGATCGTCGCCTTCGGAGGCGGCGTGATCGGCGACCTCGCCGGCTTTGCGGCCGCCATCTACAAGCGCGGCGCGGACTTTGTGCAGATCCCCACAACCCTGCTTGCACAGGTGGACTCCTCCGTCGGGGGAAAGACCGCCATCGATACGCCGCGTGGCAAGAACCTTGTCGGTGCCTTCCACCAGCCGAGGCTGGTCCTGGCGGACCTGGACGTGCTGGGCACCCTGCCTGACCGCGAGATGCGGGCCGGCTATGCTGAGGTCCTGAAGTACGGCCTTCTCGGGGACGCGGCCTTTTTCGCCTGGCTCCAGGCCCAGGGTGGCGCTGTTCTGGCCCGCAAGCCGGCCGCCCTGGCCCGGGCTGTCGAGCGGTCGGTGGAGATGAAGGCCGAGATCGTCATCGCGGACGAGCGCGAGGCGGGGCGCCGGGCCCTGCTGAATCTCGGTCATACCTTCGGTCATGCCCTGGAAGCGGAGACCGGCTATGGCGAGGCCCTGCTGCACGGCGAGGCGGTGGGCCTGGGATCAGCCATGGCCTTCCGCTACTCGGCCGCCGCCGGGTTCTGCGGGGCGGAGGACGCCGAAAAGGCGGTCGCTTCCGTCGTGGCCGCCGGCCTGCCGGCCCACCTCTCTGACCTCGGTGGGCACCGCTTCGCCGCTGACGCCCTCCTGCGGCACATGGCCCAGGACAAGAAGGCCGAAGGCGGGCGGCTGACCTTCATCCTGGCCCGGAGCCCGGGGGACGCCTTCGTCGCCCGGGACGTCGATCCCGCCGAAATGCGGGCATTCCTGATCTCTGAGGGAGCGGTCTGATGTGGGGCGTTATCCTGGCGCTTACCCCGGTGATTGTCGGGCTCCTCGCCATCTCGGCCGTGTTCTCGGCTGCAGAAACCGCCCTGACCGGTGCCAGCAGGACACGGATGCACCAGCTCGAGCGCGAAGGCGACCGCGCTGCAGGGCGGGTAAACCGGCTGATCTCCGACCAGGAGACCATGATCGGTGCGGTCCTGCTGGGGAACAACCTGATCAACATCCTCGCCTCGGCCCTGACGACCGAGTTCCTGACCCGGGCCATTCCGGGCGTCTGGGGCGTGGCGGCAGCCACCGCCATCATGACCGTCCTGGTACTTGTCTTCGCGGAAGTCCTGCCCAAGACCCTCGCCATCCTTCGCTCGGACGACGTCGCCCGCTTCCTGTCGGGCCCCACCCTGATCGTGGTGAAGATCTTCGGCCCGATCATCTGGGCCATCCAGTGGTTCGTCCGGCGCACGCTCGGCCTGTTCGGCATCAAGCTGGACATGGAGATGGACGTCCTGGCTGCGCACGAGGAGATTCGAGGCGCCGTCGAGTACCACCACTCCGAAGGCCTGGTGGAGGCCCGCGACCGGCGGATGCTGGGCGGTGTGCTGGACCTGTCGGAAATGGATGTCAGCCAGGTCATGGTGCACCGCATGTCGATCGCCATGGTGGATGCGGGCCTGCCAACCCGTGAGGTGGTGGCCCAGGTGCTGAAGAGCGACCACACCCGGATCCCGATCTACCGGGACAATCCCGAGAACATCATCGGCATCCTGCACGCCAAGGACCTGTTGCTGGCCATCTCGAACGCGGACGGCGACATGTCGAAGGTGTCGGTGGACAAGATCCGCCGGGAACCCTGGTTCATCCCGGACACCACCAACCTCAAGGACCAGCTGAACGCCTTCCTGAAGCAGAGGAACCACTTCGCCCTGGTGGTGGACGAATACGGGGCCCTGCAGGGCCTGGTCACCCTCGAGGACATCCTCGAGGAGATCGTCGGCGAGATCGAGGACGAGTACGACAACACTGTCGAGGGCCTGCGCCGGCAGCCGGATGGCTCAGTGTCGGTCTCGGGGTCTGTGGCGGTTCGCGACCTGAACCGCGCCATGGACTGGGGTCTGCCCGACGAGCCCGCCGTCACGGTCGCGGGCCTGGTAATCCATGAGGCCCAGACCATCCCGAAGATCGGCCAGGCCTTCATCTTCCACGGCCACCGCTTCCAGGTGGTCAAGCGCGTACGCAACCGCATCACGGCCCTGAAGATCTCTGCGCCGCTGGATGGCGCCGAGACCGCCTGAGCCGGGGCGTCAGAGCCCTTTTGCCTCCAGGGCCGCCAGTACCTTGTCCGGCGTCAGGGGATAGTCCCTGAGCCGCACGCCGCAGGCATTGTAGACCGCATTGGCAATGGCCGCCCCGGAGCCGCAGATACCCAGTTCGCCGACGCCCTTGATGCCCATGGGATTGGCCTTGTCATCGGCCTCGTCCAGCAGGACGGCGTCAAGGTTGACGATGTCGGCGTGGACGGGCGCCAGATAGCCCCCCAGGTCCTGGTGGAGGAAGGACCCGTACCGGGGATCGACCGCATTGGACTCTGTCAGGGCCGCCCCGACGCCCCAGATCATCCCGCCGGTAATCTGGCTCTTGGCCAGCTTGGCGTTGAGGATCCGGCCAGCTGCGAAGACGCCGAACATCCGCCTCAGGCGGACCTCGCCCGTAACGGAGTCCACGCCGACCTCGGCGAACTGGGCACCGTAGGTGTGCTGAGACCAGTCGCGGGCGTCCGCCGCCGGGGAGATACTGCCTTCGACATAGACACCTTCAGGGCCCGCGCGGGACGCCAGGGCCGCAAGGCTCTCGCTTCGGTTGCCCAGCACGATGTTACCGTTGGCGAAGTCCATGAGCACAGGGTCCTCGCCGTAGAGGGGCGAGCGGGGATCGCCGGCGGCCAATTCCGCCAGACGGCGGCGCATGACCATGCCGGTCTCGAAGGCGGCCGAGCCGGCCGTGGCGGCCCCGAACTGGCCCCCGGAACCGGGCGCAGGCGGCATATCGGAGTCGCCGAGTTCGACCCGCACCTGGTCGAGGGGCAGGCCGAGGGTCTCTCCGGTGATCTGCGCCAGGATGGTGTAGGTGCCGGTACCGATGTCGGTCATGCCCTGGGTCAGGGTGGCCAGGCCATCGCCGGTCAGGCGCAGGCCGGCCTTGGCCGGCAGGAGGAAGTTGCCACGGATCGCCGTGGCCATCCCCATGCCTACATACCAGCGGCCGTCACGGACGGTGCCGGGCGTGGGGTTGCGACGGTCCCAGCCGAACTGCTGGGCGCCCTCCTGCATGCAGCGGACCAGCTGCCGGACAGAGAAGGGCTTGGCGTTGTCCGGATCCACCTCGGGTTCGTTACGGATGCGCAGGGCGATGGGATCCATGCCCAGCCGATCGGCCAGCTCGTCCATGGCGCATTCCAGGGACAGCATGCCCGGCGCCTCTCCTGGCGCCCGCATGGCGCCGGCGTGCGGGATGTCGAGGCGGACCAGACGATGCCCCGTCAGGCGGTGGGGCGCGGCGTAGAGGTTGCGGGCAAAGTTGGCGGCATGCTCCACGAAGGGCGCGTTACGGGCGCAGTGTGTGACGGCCTCCAGCGCCATGGCGTTGAGCCGACCTGTCCCGTCGGCGCCCAGCCGGACTCGCATCTGCACGGCGGGGCGGTGGATGGTCGCCTGGAACATCTGCCGCCGGGTGTAGGCGACACGCACGGGGCGTCCGCTCTCCCGCGCGGCGAGGGCAGCCAGGGTGAGGTCATCGTAGGACTGCCCCTTCCCGCCGAAGCCGCCGCCGATGTAGCGGGTTAGCAAGTGCACACGGTCCGAGGGAATGCCGAGGGTCTCAGCCAGGGCGTGCTGGCCGCCCTTGACCATCTGGATGGAGGTGTGGACCACCACCTTGTCCCCTTCCCACCAGGCGGTGGTGGCGCAGGGCTCCATCTGGGCGTGGTTCTGGAGGGGGCTGAACCAGGTGGCGTCCACCGTGACCGCGGAGGCGGAGTATCCGGCCTCGAAGTCACCGATGCGCGCATCTTCCTCACCCGGGGCGGGTCCGGCGGAATCAATGAAGGACCCGAAGTCGAGGTCTGCATCAGAGGCTTCGTAGGTGATCCGGATCCGGGACTCGGCTGCCCGGGCGTTCTCCGGCGTATCGGCGAGTATGAAGGCAACAGACTGGCCGTAGTGCTCGACCCGGTCGGAAGCCAGGGCTGGGTTGGATCCCCGCTGGCTGCGCGGATTGAGCTTGGCCCCCCGCTGTGCCTGAACCGGGACGTCGAGGTGGCTCCAGGCCAGGACCACGCCGGGGGCCGAGGCCGCCTGCGACACGTCAATCGCGGCAATGCGGCCGCGCGCGATCGTAGCGGAGACGATGTGGCCGTAGAGGGGCGTCGAGGGGGTCTCGACCTCAAAGGCAAAGGGGGCCGTCCCGGTGACCTTCAGCCGGCCCTCATAGCGATCCACGGGCTTGCCGATCAGGCCAGACCGGTTCTCGGTGATGGGATTGGGTGCCGCCCAGTCTCGAACAGTGCTCATGGCCGGCCTCCTTTGCGGGATTCCTGAATGGCGTCGGTTGCGAGGCGCCGGACCAGGGACTTGCGACCGACTTCGCCCGAGGCGGAGACCAGCTCGGCCTCCGCGGCCTCGCCTGGCGTCGCTCCACCCGCGAGGGCCGCTTCCGTGGCCCGGGCGCGCCAGGGCCGGGCGGCGACTGCACCAAGAGCGACGCGGTCTCCCGCGATGGCGACGCTGGCGAGGGCACCAATGTAGGAGGCGCGGGCGCGGACCTTGCGCCAGACCTGGTTGCCGGAGGGCGGCGGCGGGAGCTCCACCGCCAGGATCAGCTCATCCGGAGCGAGGTCCGTGTCGACCTGGGGCGAATCGCCCGGCAGGCGGTGCAGGGTCTCGACCGGGCGGCGACGGACGGAGCCGTCGGCGCGGACCGTCTCCACCTCGGCGTCCAGGACGGCAAGGGCCACGCTCATGTCCGACGGGCTGACCGCCGCGCAGAACTCGCTGGCACCGAACAGGGCGGTGGCCTGGGAGAGGCCGCCCATGGCGCTGCATCCGGACCCGGGCAGCCGCTTGTTGCAGGGCATGGCCGGATCCATGAAGTAGGCGCACCGGGTCCTCTGCATCAGGTTTCCACCCATCGAGGCCTTGTTGCGCAGCTGGACGGAGGCTCCCGAAAGGATGGCGCGGGCCAGGACCGGATACCGGCTCCGGATCCGGGGATCAGAAGCCACAACGCTGTTGGTGGCCAGGGCACCGATGCGCAGTCCGCCTCCGGCGGTCTCACTGATGTCGGCAAGGGGAAGGCGCCCGACGTCGATCAGCGTGTCAGGCTGTTCGATCTCGAGCTTCATGAGGTCAAGCAGATTGGTGCCGCCGGCGAGGAACCGGGCACCGGGGGCGGCGGCAGCGAGACTAAGGGCGTGGTCGACGTCGCGGGCGCGCTCGAAGGCGAAGGGCTTCATGCGACCGCCCCTGCGGCGCGCCGGACAGCGGCGAGGATCTGCGGATAGGCCGAGCACCGACAGATGTTCCCGCTCATCCGCTCCCGGATCTCGGCGTCCGTCAGGACGATTTTTGCATTTAGGTCCGCCGTCGCCTCACTGGGCTGGCCGGCGGCGATCTCGGCCATGAGGCCCACCGCCGAACAGATCTGGCCCGGGGTGCAGTAGCCGCACTGGAAGGCGTCCTCGGTCAGGAAGGCTTGCTGGAGGGGATGCAGGGCCTCGCCCGACGCAAGTCCCTCAATGGTGGTCACCTCGTCGCCATCGTGCATGACCGCGAGGGAGAGGCAGGCGTTGATCCGGACCCCGTTCACCAGGACCGTGCAGGCTCCGCACTGCCCGTGGTCGCAGCCCTTCTTGGATCCCTTGAGGTCCAGATGCTCGCGCAGGAAGTCCAGCAGGCTTGTTCTCGTATCGACATCGACGGCGTGGTCGACCCCGTTCACCCGGATTTCGGTGCGCACTTCATTCCCCCCGTTCAGACGCGACAGACTGTTACCGGCCCTCGCCGGGCGCAAGTGCCGTCAACGACAGGGCATGGACCGGGCCGGCGAGTTCCTCGGCGAGGACCTTGTACACCATCCTTTGCCGGGACACCCGGGTGTGGCCTGTGAAGGCCCCGGCGCGGAGTGTGATGTTGAAGTGGCTCTCCCCATCCGGCCCCGCTCCGGAGTGACCGGCGTGGCGGGCGGAATCATCCTGGATCTCCAGCATTTCCGGCGTGAAGGCTGCGCTGAGCTTTTCCCGCAACGTCTCCGTGATCCTTCCCATGCCCACCCTTCGAATCTTGAAACCTGTCGCAACCTCCTCATACTTGGCCGATGGCCCGCGCGTTTCAATACCGTCCCCGCTTCATCGACATCCGGGTCCGGCCGCCGGGCCCGGAGGAAGATGCGCGCGATGACGTCCATGCGCTGAAGGCGGGGGAGCGCGCCTGTGACCACCCGGGCTGCCGGACTGCGGCCTCAGCGCGGGCACCGAAGAGCCGGG
Source organism: uncultured Alphaproteobacteria bacterium (assembly GCA_903912465.1). Lineage (GTDB taxonomy): Bacteria > Pseudomonadota > Alphaproteobacteria > Caulobacterales > Caulobacteraceae > Phenylobacterium. Next base: position 22,293 of record CAIWHQ010000368.1, read on the forward strand.
ATATGCTGCACGAGCACTACTGGTTCTGCCAACCCCACGCGGCGGACTACAATCGCAACTGGAACTTCTTCGCCGGAATGAGCGACGCCGAGATCCGGCTCCGGATGGAGCGCAGCGCCCTCGGCGACCGTCCGACCTGGGACTTCAAGGCGGGCAAGAACTCGCGCGAAGCCGCCGCCGCTTCCCGTGGCTTTGCCTCTGGCACCGGTTACCGCGATCCCTTCGACCTCTTTGGCAAGGGCGGCGGGTCGGTCCCGCCTGCGACGGCTCCCGGCCGCCGCCTGGGCAAGCTCGAGCGTACAGCCCTTGCGGACCTCGACCTTGACGAGGATGCAGACGCCGCCCGGATCCGGACCCGCTATACCGAGCTCGTGAAGCTCTGCCACCCCGATGCTAATGGCGGCGACCGGTCGGCCGAAACCAAGCTGCAGCGGACCATCCGGGCCTATCAGGTGCTTCGCAAGGCCAAGATGGCCTGACCGCCGCCCAATCGCTCAGGCGTCAGGCTGGAACTTCCCCCTGCACCGTCGTCCGGTGCATGACCCTGAGATGCCCGTCGTACCCGCCTTCGGCGAAGTGCATGGTGCAGCGGTTGTCCCACATCAGCAGATCGCCTTCGGTCCACCTGTGCCGGTAGACGAATTCGTCCTGGGTCAGGTGGGCGAAGAGGAAGCCCAGCAGGGCCTTGGATTCCTCAGGCGTAAAGCCCTCGATCCCCACCGTGTAGACCGGGCTGACGTAGAGGGCCTTTCGACCGGTCACGGGATGGGTCCGGACAAGCGGGTGGGTCAGGCTGCCGTCCGCCTCCTCGGAGACGATGATCTTCATGGTCCGCGCCTCGGTGTCGCGGGCGAACACCCCCTTGGTGCCATAGCTCTGTCGGGCGGAATGCACCGCCTGGAGGGGCGCCAGAACCGCCTTCATGGCGTCGGAAAGGGCGTCCCAGGCGCGGCTGGCGTCCACGAAGAGGGTGTCGCCGCCGACCGGCGGGATGGTCTGGGCCCTCAGGAGCGTGGCCGCCGGGGGCGTTTCCAGGAAGCTCCAGTCCGAATGCCAGCCCGCGCCGAAATTAGAGGCCTTCTCGTCAGGAAGCCGACGCAGTTCCAGCACGTTCGGCCGACCAGGCATGGGCGTGATGTAGGGGTCCTGACCGAAGGGGCCGATCTGGAGCGTAAAGGCCTCCAGGGCGTCCAGGTCCAGGGGCTGGCCCGGAAAGCAGACCACGGAATGCCTCGCCCAGGCCGCCTTGACCCCGGCGATCTCGTCAGGTGCCAGGGGCGTAGAAAGATCAAGTCCTGTGATCCGGGCTCCGAAGCCTGAGGCCTCGGGGGCAACCGCAATCTGACCGCCGGCGGATTCGCTCATATTGTCCTCCCCGCCCCCGTCTTCGTCAGGGGACAAGTCTGCATGAAACACCGGTTTGCATCCGTCGCGTAAGTCTGTAATCGATCCCGGCCATGACTTCTCTCGCCGATACCCAGGACGATACGCTCCTGACGCTCGTTCCCGACCGCATCGTCTCCCTCCGCGAGGCCTTTGGGGTCGATTCCGACATGAAGGTTCCCGCCTTCAGCACGCGCGACTCGCACGTGCCCGACGTCGATCCCGCCTACCGATTTGATCCGGAGACCACCAAGGCCATCTGCGCCGGGTTTGCCCACGACCGCCGGGTGATGGTCCAGGGCTATCACGGCACGGGCAAGTCGACCCACATCGAGCAGGTGGCGGCGCGCCTGAACTGGCCGCTGGTCCGGGTGAACCTCGACAGTCACGTTTCGCGGATCGACCTTGTCGGCAAGGACGCCATCGTCCTGAAGGATGGCAAGCAGATCACCGAATTCCGCGAGGGCATGCTCCCCTGGGCGATCCAGAGGCCGATCGCCCTTGTCTTCGACGAATACGACGCCGGCCGTCCGGACGTGATGTTCGTGATCCAGCGGGTCCTGGAGGCCCAGGGCAAGCTGACCCTGCTTGACCAGAACCGCGTTATCCGGCCGAACCCTTATTTCCGGCTGTTCTCGACGACCAACACCATTGGCCTGGGAGACACCACCGGGCTCTATCACGGCACCCAGCAGATCAATCAGGGTCAGATGGACCGCTGGTCCATCGTCACCACGCTGAACTACCTCGCACACGATGTCGAAGCGGACATTGTCGTGGCCAAGTGCCCGGCCTACGACAACACCGAGGGCCGTCGCCAGGTGGCGGCCATGGTCCGCGTCGCCGATATGACCCGCAGTGCCTTCATCAACGGCGATATCTCGACGGTGATGAGCCCGCGGACGGTGATCACCTGGGCCCAGAATGCCGAGATCTTCGACGGTGACCTGGGCCTGGCCTTCCGCATGACCTTCCTGAACAAGTGCGATGAGCTCGAGCGCGGTACGGTGGCCGAGTTCTTCCAGCGCGCCTTCGGCCAGGACCTTCCCGAGAGCACCGCCCGCCCCCGCCTCAGCTGACACCGGCGAGCGTCCCGACCCCGGAGGCCGTCGGCCGGAAACCGGGTCGCCGTTTCTGAGTTGAGGAGACCCTGAATCCCGGCCATGTCCAGAAACCCGGAAAGTCCTGTCGAACCCTTCAAGCGCGCCCTGGCGAACGCGGTGCGCTCGCTCGCCCAGAATCCGGACCTGGAGATCGTCTATTCGGGCGAGGCGCCGGGGGTGCAGGGGGACCGGGCGGTCCTGCCGCACCCGCCCCGGGACCTGACCCCCGAGGACGCCGCCCGTATCCGGGGCATGGCCGACCAGATGGCCCTGCGGATGTCGCAGCATGACCCGGCCATCCATGCCCGCACCCGTCCGGCCTCCGCCGAGGGCCAGCCGGTCTTCGATGCGCTGGAGCAGGCCCGCATCGAGGCAGTCGGTGCCAACGCCCTGGGTGGCGTCAAGGCCAACCTGAAGGCCATGCACGACGCCGCCTGGGCGCGGCGGCCCTTCAATCCCGTGGAAGCGCAGACCGCCCCGCCCATGGCCGACATCCTGTCCCTGCTGGTGCGCGAGCGCCTGACCGGGGTGGAGCCCCCGGCCAACGCCCGGCCGCTGGTAGACATGTACAGGTCCGAGATCGAAGCTCGCGGGGGCGAGACCCTCGAGAAGCTCGGCGAGGTGCTGGGCGACCAGAGGGCCTTCGGACGCCTGGCCCGGAGCCTCCTGCGCGACCTGTCCATGGGCGACGACCTGAGCGACGCCCCGGATCCCGCCGACCAGCAGGAGGAAGACGGCGACGAGGGCGAGTCGGAGTCCAGCGAGCAGGGAGAGGAGGGCGAGGGCGAGGCCCAGTCCCCCCAGCAGACCTCCCTCGACGACGGCGAAAGCACCCATAGCGAAAGCGAGGACGCCGACAGCCAGATGACCGAGGCGATGGAGGACCCCAACGCCGAGGACATGGACGAGCCGCCCGAGATGGGCGAGGGCGACCAGCCCGCCCGACCGGAGATCAAGGGCGAGGGCAAGGTCCCGACCTATCGTGTCTTCACCACGGCCCACGACGAGGTGGTGGCGGCGGAGGAGCTTTGCGAGGCCGAGGAACTGACCCGGCTGAGGGCCTATCTCGACCAGCAGCTGGCGAGCCTCTCGACCGTGGTTTCGCGCCTGGCAAACAAGCTCCAGCGCAAGCTGATGGCCCAGCAGAACCGGTCGTGGACCTTCGACCTTGAAGAGGGGCTGCTGGACGTCGCCCGGCTGACCCGCGTTATTGTTGATCCCACCGCCTCCCTGGCGTTCAAGGAGGAAGAGGACACCGAGTTCCGCGACACGGTGGTCAGCATCCTTATCGACAATTCCGGCTCCATGCGGGGACGCCCGATCATGGTCGCCGCCGTGTGCGCCGACATCCTCGCCCGCACGCTGGAGCGATGCGGCGTGAAGACCGAGGTGCTTGGCTTCACCACCCGGGCCTGGAAGGGCGGGACGTCTCGGGAGGACTGGCTAAAGGCCGGAAAGCCTGCAGCGCCGGGGCGGCTGAATGACCTGCGCCACATCATCTACAAGGCCGCAGACGCCCCCTGGCGGCGGGCCCGGCGCAATCTCGGTCTGATGATGCGCGAGGGGCTCCTCAAGGAGAACATCGACGGCGAAGCCCTGATGTGGGCCCACCAGCGCCTGATCGGGCGGCCGGAAGCCCGCCGGATCCTGATGGTGATCTCGGACGGAGCGCCGGTGGACGACTCCACCCTGTCGGTGAATTCCGGCCACTATCTCGAAAAGCACCTGCGGGAGGTGATCTCCGAGATCGAGGGCAAGAGTCCCGTGCAGCTCATCGCCATCGGCATCGGCCACGACGTGACGCGCTACTACCGTCGCGCTGTGACAATCGTGGACGCGGAGCAACTGGCGGGGGCCATCGTCGACCAGCTGGCGGGGCTTTTCGACGAGGAACCCCGCAAGATGAACCGGAAGACCGCCGGCCTGCTGGCGCCGCCGCCGCATACCCAGGGCCCGGACGGCCCTGCGCGCCGGTCGACCTTCAAGGAAGTCCGGAAGGCGGTCCTGTGATGCGCGGGCCTTCCGTCCGGGGACTGCTGATCGCCGGCCTCGCCCTGCTCGTTTCAGCCTGTGCCGATACGAACTCTCCGACGGCCGGCCCAGTCCAGGCCAGCCCAGCCCAGGCCGGTCCCGTCCAGTCCGGACCCTGGGTGACGGTGACCGCTACGCCAGTGGCTGCAGATCCCTCCCGCCCGGAACGGACAGACTTCGGGCGCTTCCGCTATGCTGGCGGCCTCGCCCTGACCGCCTCTGACAGCAGCCGACTCCACGGCCTTTCCGACCTCCGGGCCCTGGGCGATGGCCGGATCCTGGCGGTAAGCGACGAGGGTGATCTCTTCGAGGCCCGCCTGCGGCTTGACGCCGCCGGGCGCCTGGTCGGCCTGGACCGGACCCGGATCACACCCCTGGCCGGTCCCTCCGGCGGACCCCTCGGGGGAAAGCTGGAAGCTGACGCCGAGGGGCTCGCCCTCCTCCGGACCGGCGACCGGCTGGTGAGCCTGGAGCAGAGGCACCGGATCCTGCTCTATCCCGCCGATGGCCGCCCGCCACGCCAGGTGAACAGCCCGGATGCAGCCTTTCCCCCGAATGCGGGAATGGAAACCCTTGCGGCGGACCCGGCCCGGGGCCCCGACGCCTGGCTGGTCGGCGGCGAGGAGTCCGGCGAGCTGTGGACCTGCACCCTCCAGACCCCCTGCCGGTCCCTGGGCGCCCTGCCCAAGCCCTTCGAGTTCGGCCTGGTCGCCGTGACGCCGCTTCCCGGCGGTGGCCTGGCCTACATGATCCGCGCCTGGGATCCCCTGCGAGGCGCGCGAATCGCCCTCATCCTGAGGACGGCCGACGGGACAGAGATTGACCGTCTCGAGCTTTCCCGGCCCCTGCTGGTCGACAATTTCGAGGGTGTCGACGTCCTTCCGGGGAAGGACGGTGCCCTGCGCTTCCTGCTGGTTTCGGATGACAACTTCTCGGCCGAGCAGAGGACCCTGCTCCTGGCCTTCGACTGGAAGCCCTGAGGCCTCTGGCGGAGCCCGACGCCCGCGATCCCGACAGGCACCTGGACCTCCCGGGAGTGGGAAGGCCGGAAAAGAAAAAGGCCGCCCCGGAGGACGGCCCTTTCAAACCCGGACAGCAGGTCTGGCCTCAGGCGGCGACCTTGTCCGCAAGCTTGGCCTTCAACTGGCGCTTGATCTTGAGGGCACGGGGCGACAGGTCCTCGTCCCGGGCCTTAACGAGAAAAGCGTCCAAACCGCCCCGGAAGTCCAGGGTTCGAAGCGCCGCATTCGTGATGCGCAGCTTGAAGTGCTGGCCGAGCAAATCCGACTGGAGGGTCACAGGGGCCAGGGCCGGCAGGAAGCGGCGCTTGGTCTTAACGTTCGAGTGGCTCACGTTATGGCCGATCATCGGACCGACACCGGTGAGTTCGCAGCGGCGCGACATGGGTTTCTTATCCCGACAGAAAGAGGCCCGGAGACCGCTTGGCCGCCGAGGGAGCGGCGATATAGGCCAAGCGGACAAGGAAGGTCAAGGCTGGGAAGACCTGCGGCGGGACTCATCTGCGACCCTGGGCAGGACGCATCAGAACCCTGTGGACGATTATCGATTTTCAATTGTGGTTAACGGGAGATCTGATACTATCCCTAGTATAGAACAAAATCCGAATCTGCGGATGTCGCTGATTCGGTCATGATTCGTTTCGCCGCTGTTCGTAGTGCAGCCGGCCTGTCGTTAATTCCTGTCCCCGAAATTTGTACGCCACCCACCCGAGTCGGGGGCCCACGCGCTTGCAGGCGGACGATTCCCACCCCACCCTGAGGACATGAGCGAGCGTCCCGCCGGCCCCGCCCCCGCGCGACTCGTGGCGGTTCTGGGCCCGACCAACACCGGGAAAACCCACCTGGCCGTGGAGCGGATGCTCGGCCATGCCTCTGGCATGATCGGGCTGCCCCTGCGGCTTCTGGCCCGGGAAATCTACGACCGCATCGTCAGGGCGCGTGGCGTCCGCTCCGTCGCCCTGATCACAGGCGAGGAGAAGATCATCCCGCCACGGGCGGCCTATTTCGTCTGCACTGTGGAAGCCATGCCGCTCAGCCGGGAAGTTGAGTTCCTGGCGATCGACGAGATCCAGCTGTGCGCCGATCCCGAGCGCGGTCACGTCTTCACCCACCGCCTGCTCCACGCCAGGGGCCGGTCCGAGACCATGCTGCTGGGCTCACTCTCCATGGCGCCCCTGATCCGGCGCCTGCTGCCGGACGCCGAGATCGTCAGCCGCGAGCGGTTCTCGACCCTGACCTATGCCGGATCGAAGAAGCTGACCCGCCTTCCCCGCCGGACGGCCATCGTCGCCTTCTCGGCGGACCAGGTCTACGCCATCGCCGAACTGATCCGCCGCCAGCGCGGCGGGGCTGCAGTTGTCATGGGATCCCTGTCCCCCCGTACCCGGAACGCCCAGGTGGCGCTCTACCAGTCCGGGGAGGTCGATTTCCTGGTGGCGACCGACGCGATCGGCATGGGCCTGAACATGGATGTCGACCATGTGGCCTTCGCCGGCCTCGGAAAGTTCGACGGGAAGCGATCCCGGTCCTTGCATCCCCAGGAGGTTGGACAGATCGCCGGACGCGCAGGACGCTACCGAAAGGACGGGACTTTCGGGGTGACCGGCGACTGCGAGGAGCTGGACCCCGGCCGGATCGCCCAGGTCGAATCCCACCGGTACGAGCCGGTCATCTCCGCCGAATGGCGGAATCCCCGCCTGGACCTGTCCTCCCTGCCGGCCCTGCTGCGGTCCCTTGGCGAGACGCCCGGTCGGGAGGGCCTGTCCCTCTCCGACGAGGCCCTGGACGAGATCACCCTCAGGCAGCTGGCCACTGACCCCCGGGTCGCCGACCGGGGCCGTGACCGAGACGCCCTGCATCACCTCTGGGAGGTCTGCCAGACCCCCGACTTCCGGAAGTCCGGCTTTGAGGAGCATGTGCGGCTGGCCCGGGAGTTCTTCTTCTGGCTCTCCAGCCACGGTCGCCGCATCCCGGAGGACTGGATGTACGAGCAGTTCCGGCGGCTGGACCGCACCGAGGGCGAGATCGACACCCTCCAGGCCCGGCTCGCCAACGTCCGGACCCTCGCCTACGTCGCCAACAGGCCTGGCTGGCTCAAGGATCCCACCGGATGGCAGGGGCGGACCCGCGAACTCGAGGAACGCCTTTCGGACACCCTGCACCAGCAGCTGACCGCCCGGTTCGTCGACCGCCGGACCAGCGTGCTGATGCGATCCTTAAGGGCCTCCGGCGAGATCCTGGCGGGCGTCTCCGGGGATGGCGTGGTGACGGTCGAGGGACAGGTGGTGGGACGTCTGTCGGGTGTGGTCTTTACCCCGGAGATGGCGGCTTCGGCCCTTGAGGAGAAGGCCCTGAGGGCGGCAGCCAATTCCGCGGCAGGACCGGAGATCGCCCGGCGGCTGGGGCGGTTGGCCTCCGAGCCGGACGAGGCCTTCGCCCTCGACCCCCGCGGCGTGATCCTCTGGCAGGGCGAGGCTGCGGCCTCCGTCCAGGGGGGCACGGTCTTCGCACCGAGGGCACGGCTTTACGGAGACATGGGTCCGGCGCCGGTGCGCGAGAGGGCCCAGCGCCGCCTGGAGGCCTGGCTGGCCACCGAGGCCCGGCGGCGCCTTGCGCCCCTGGCCCGGCTGGATGAGGCGCTTCGCAGCGACCCGCTCCGCGGCCTCGCCCGGGGCCTGGCCTGGAGACTGGTCGAGGCCGGCGGCGTCCTGGACCGGGCCGGTGTCCGGGAGGAGACCGCTGCACTCTCGCCAGCGGAGCGGCGAACCCTGCGCGCCCTTGGGGTCCGCCTGGGCGCCTTCTCCCTCTATCTTCCGGCCCTGGCGTCGGGAGAGGCTGCGGACCTTGTCCGGTCTGTGATCGCGCCAGGAAGCGCCTCGCCCCAGGCCGGGCGTCGCCTCCGCGGGCAGGCCGCGCCGCCGGCACCGGTCCTGGCGGCGGCAGGACTCCGGCTGGCGGGCGACCTGGTGGTCGAGGTCGCACGGCTCGAGGATTTGGACGCCGCCCTAAGGGCTGCCCCCTCGACCGGTCGTGGGATCCAGGTGGACCCTGGCCTGGCCGCCGTCCTCGACGGCTCGGTCGAACACCTTCATCTGGTTCTGAAGGCCCTGGGGTTCGCACCCGTCGAACGCCCCGCCCCTGGCGCCCCGAGCCTCTGGCG
>CAIWHQ010000369.1 GCA_903912465.1 uncultured Alphaproteobacteria bacterium
ACCACCGGCGCGGAGGCCTCCTCACGGAGAACCCTTGCGAGTAACCTGGACATTCTGTTCTCCCGTGTCACGGGAGGGCGGGAGTCCCCACGCCCCGGCTGAGCCTTTCGGCTTCCCCGCGCACTCGGGATATCCTTGTCGTAATGAAGTTAACGACAAGTAAACCAGACGGACACTTCGGAAGGATCTGTTAGTTAAACTTCATGAACAATTATGGTTAACAATAACTGAGGCGATCGCTAGGCCTCAGGACTCCATCGACTTGCCACCACCCCGGACAAAACTGAGGCCGACCAAGCCAGCAGCCAGGAGGACCGTGAGGGTGGCGAAACCCCCCTGCTGGGTTTGGGTCAGGTTGGTGCCGAGATTGACCATCATGGGGGCCAGCCATCCGGTCGCCACCCCGGACAGGGCATAGACGCCGAAGAAGGCACCGGTCTTCTCCGGGGGCGTCAGACGGGTCAGCAGGGTGCGGGAAGACGCGTACTGGGCGGTGATAAAGACCGCATTCACGAAGCCAATCAGCAGGAAGATCACCTCGGGCAGGGTCCGGAAGACCGGCCCATCCCAGACCGGCGGCTGGGCCGAGGGATCAAACGACCAGAAGTAGAGGATGCGGGTGGGCGACATCCCCAGCATACAGACGATACCCAGGATCGACATCAGGATGGCGATCCGCAGGGAGTTCTTTGGCCCCAGGCCTGAATCCATCCAGCGACCGACGAAGCCACCGAGGACCGCGAGGATGGACAGGAGGATCCCGTAGGCCAGCATTTCAAGGGCTTGCCACTTCATCACCCCCACGGCGTACACGCCGGCATAGATCAGGACGGCGTTCATGCCATCGACAAAGGCCATCCGGCTGAGCAGGTAGATGGCCGCGTCGCGGTAGCGCCGGACGGTCGACAGCATTTCCCAAAGCTGGCGGGCGCCGTTCCGGAAGGCCCTGAGGACCGGCACCCCGGTGGACGGGGCGTCCGGGGTGAAGAGAAACAGGGGGATGGCGCCGACGGCGAATATGCCCGCCGCCATCACAGCCACGATCCGCTCAGGCTCATGGGCGGCCGTGTCCAGGCCGAACAGCGGGGTCTTGGGCACCCAGGCCCAGTCGACCTTTCCCGGAAGCGCGAAAGCCCAGGCCGTGAAGCCGAGGGCCAGCACCGAGAAGCCGTTGCCGAGGGCAAGGGCCAGTCCCGAGGCCTTGTGGGCGGCCTTCATGCCCGCCGCCCGGATCAGAAGAGAGTTGTGCAGCACCTCGGAGAAGGCGAATCCAAGGCCGATCAGGGTGATGAGCAGCATGGTCAGGGTGACGGACAGCCCGCTGCCGTCGGGCTTGGCCCACCAGAGGGCGATCATCATGGGGACCATGGCCGCCATCACCAGGGCCAGCCAGCCCTTGCGGGGCCCGAGCTGGTCGATGGAGGCCCCCAGGAAGGGCGCCGTGGCCATGACGATCCACCCGGAATACTGGCTCCACTGGGAGATGACCGCCTGGCCCCGAACCGGGTCGCCAACCATGACGGACGCCACATAGGGGGCAAAAATGTAGATGGTGACGAGGATGATGTAGGGGTTGCGCGCGCCTTCGAAGAGGGACCAGGACACGGCACCCCGGTTCATCCGACCGTCGCCGGCCAGCTCGGATGCGATGGGGGTATCGACAATAGCCCCCGGACCGTGGGCCTCGCCCGTAGGAATGGTCTCGGACACGTGGCTTCCCCCTGGTGCAGGCGTCTGACGCGCCGGACACCCTGACCCTACTCCAAAGGCCTGGCTTGTGGAGTCGGAAAGGACCCAGGCCGTCTCCCGAGCGCACGGACTCGACTCCCTTGCGGACCGGTTGGAAGATGGAGTTCCAATCCAGACAGCGGGGAAACGCAGATGGGACTTCTCGACGGCAAGGTGGCCATCATCACGGGCGCGGGCGGCGGGCTCGGCGAGGCCTATGCGCGGCTGTTCGCCCGCGAGGGCGCGGCGGTGGTGGTCAATGACCTGGGCGGTGCCCGGGATGGCTCGGGCGACGGATCCGTCAGCGCCGCCCAGAAGGTGGTCAACGACATCCTCGCCGAGGGGGGACGGGCCGTTGCGAACGCCGACGACGTCTCGACCATGGCGGGCGGCGAAAACATCCTGAAGACCGCGCTGGACGCCTTCGGCCAGGTCGACATCCTGGTCTGTAATGCCGGCATCCTGAGGGACAAGTCCTTCGCGAACACGTCGGAGGCGGACTGGGACCTGGTGGTCAAGGTGCACCTGAAGGGCACCTACTGCTGCACCATGCCGGTCTGGAAGTGGCTGAAGGACAATGGTCGGCAGGGGGTCATTGTCATGACCAGCTCCACCTCGGGCCTCTACGGCAATTTCGGCCAGTCGAACTACGGGGCGGCCAAGGCGGGCATCTACGGCTTCATGCGGGTGCTGGCCATCGAGGGCCGCAAGTATGGCATCCGGGTCATGGGCCTGGCGCCCGGCGCCTTCACGCGCATGACCTCCGACCTTCCCGGACGGGTCGGCCGCGATCCCGATCCCCTGAGCCTGCCCGAGAACGTGGCACCCGGCGTGCTCTACATGGTCTCGGACCTGGCCGCCGACCATACCGGCAAGGTACTCGGCGTCTCATCCCGCGGCGTCCGCGAGATCAAAATGCTGGAGACGGAGGGTTTCCAGCCAGGCCGGCCCTACACCGCCCAGGAGGTGGCCGAGCACGCCGCCCAGGTCTTCTTCGCTGAGAGCCAGACCCGCACGGCGCCCGTGAGCTGAAGCGCCGCCGCCTTCAGGCTGGATGGCTCAGGCCTCTGGCCCGAAGGCGGCGAGCCTTTGGTCCAAAGCCTCGCGGACGCCGGGCCATTCGGGCGCGATCACAGAGTAGACGGCCGTGCTGCGCCGGCGGCCGGTCCAGACGATCCGTTCCCACCTCTGGATCCCTTCGAAGGTGGCGCCCAGCTTGAGCACAGCCGCTCGAGAGCGGGCGTTGATCTCGTCGACGTGGAACTGGACCCGACAGAATCCGGCGTCGAAGGCCTCCCCCATCAGCAGGCGCTTGGCTGCGGGATTGACCGGTCCGCCCCGGGCCTCGGGGGCGTAGTAGGTCAGGCCGATCTCAAGGCTCGTGTTGGCCCGGTCGATCTTCAGGAAGGCGGTGATGCCGACGCAGCGGCCTTCCTGAAGCACAGCGAAATGGTGTGCGGCGCCGGGGTCGCGTTCGGCGATGCGCCTGTCCGTCCAGAACCGGTCGAAGTGCTCGCCCACCAGGGACAGGGAATAGAGCTCGTTCCAGACGTCGGGGTCCGCAGCGCAGGCGGCGCGGAGGGGTTCGCTGTGGACCTCCGACAGCGGTTCCAGGGTCACGAAGGCGTTGGCCAGGGGGCGGTGGGGAAAGTCCTTGATCATGCCCCATCCTGGCGCGCCGGTAACGGATTTGCCAGCCAGGGTTGAGCCAGATCAAGGACGCCCGGGCGCTGTCCCCGGACGTCCTCCATGTCCATGCCGAGGTCCTGCTGGAGACTGTCCAGGTGCCGAGGAAGGCGTCCCGGCCTATTTCGTGGGCAGGGCCGCAGAGTTGGTGCAGGCCTGGCGCATCAGGGCCGCATCGTCCGCCCCGTCAGCCTTCTTCGGCGCTGCGCTGCGCCAGTCTCCGCCGATCTTCAGCGGGCTCTTCGGCGAGTAGCCGCCCAAGGAGAGCAGGTTGTTCGACTTGCAGTCGAGGGCGTAGATGAAGCCCACCCCGTCCGCCGCTCCGGGTCCCGAGGGTCCCATCCGCGGGCTGGCGCCGACCTTGCCAATGGCGGTCAAGACGACCACCCGGCCCGTCGCAGCGTCCCGGTAGCTGTAGTCGGAATCAAAGGACCACTGCAGTCCCTTTTCGTTCGGCGCGGTATAGGCCGTCCAGGTCTCGGCGGCGGCGGGAAGGGCGAGGGCGAGAACCGACAGGGCGGCGATCGCAGAGGCGCGGCGCATGGGCGTTTCCTTATTCAGGCGTCAAAGCTCGGGCGGACCTTAGCGGCGGGGGCAGAGGGCGCGCAACCGGAACAGACAGAGACGAATTGACCGGCGCGCCGCTTGACTCTGCCGGACCGGGCGCCTAACTCCCGGTCGCCTTAGCACTCGTGCGCGGCGGCTGCCAAAATCGGCACCGCGTCTGCGGATTTCAATAACCCTCGTCCTAAACGGAGAGACCAAAACATGGCGTTTCGTCCCCTCGGTGACCGCGTCCTCGTGAAGCGCGTCGAAGAAGAACAGAAGACCAAGGGCGGGATCATCATCCCCGACACCGCCAAGGAAAAGCCGCAGGAAGGCGAAGTGATCTCCGTCGGCCCCGGTGCCCGTGACGAGTCCGGCAAGATCCAGCCCCTCGACCTGAAGAAGGGCGACCGCATCCTGTTCGGCAAGTGGTCCGGCACCGAAGTCAAGATCGACGGCGCCGACCTCCTGATCATGAAGGAAAGCGACGTCCTGGGCGTGATCGAATAGAGCCTCCGACCGCCTTCCAGACCCACCAATCCCATTCGAAAAGAGTAAGCCAATGGCCGCTAAAGACGTCTATTTTGGTACTGACGCCCGCGACAAGATGCTGCGCGGCGTCAACACCCTCGCCAATGCCGTAAAGGTGACCCTCGGCCCCAAGGGCCGGAACGTCGTCATCGAGAAGTCCTTCGGCGCCCCGCGCTCGACCAAGGACGGCGTGTCCGTCGCCAAGGAAATCGAACTGGCTGACCGGTTCGAGAACCTCGGCGCGCAGATGATCCGCGAAGTCGCCTCCAAGACCAATGACAAGGCCGGCGACGGCACCACCACCGCCACCGTCCTGGCCCAGGCCATCGTGGTCGAAGGCATGAAGTCGGTCGCCGCGGGCATGAACCCGATGGACCTGAAGCGCGGCGTCGACAAGGCCGTGGCCAAGGTCGTGGAATCCATCCGCGAGTCCTCGCGCAAGGTCACCACCAACGCCGAGATCGCCCAGGTCGGCACCATCTCCGCCAATGGCGACACCGAGGTCGGCGAGATGATCGCCCGGGCCATGGACAAGGTCGGCAATGAAGGCGTCATCACGGTCGAGGAAGCCAAGACCGCCGAGACCGAACTCGACGTCGTCGAGGGCATGCAGTTCGACCGGGGCTACCTGTCTCCCTACTTCATCACCAACGCCGACAAGATGGAGGCTGAACTCGAAGAGCCCCTGATCCTGCTTTTCGAAAAGAAGCTGACCTCCCTCCAGCCCCTGCTGCCGGTCCTCGAGGCCGTCGTGCAGTCCGGCCGTCCCCTGCTGATCCTCGCCGAGGACGTTGAGGGCGCGGCCCTGGCCACCCTGGTGGTCAACAAGCTGCGCGGCGGCCTGCGGGTCGCAGCGGTCAAGGCTCCGGGCTTCGGCGACCGCCGCAAGGCCATGCTCGAGGACATCGCCATCCTGACCGGTGGGGAGCTGATCTCCGAGGACCTCGGCATCAAGCTTGAGAACGTGACCCTCGAAATGCTGGGCCGCGCCAAGAAGGTGTCGATCACCAAGGACGACACCACCATCGTCGACGGCTCCGGCGCCAAGGAGGGCATCGAGGCCCGCATCGGCCAGATCAAGCGCCAGATCGAGGACACCACCTCGGACTACGACAAGGAAAAGCTGCAGGAGCGGCTGGCCAAGCTGGCCGGTGGCGTCGCCGTGATCCGCGTCGGCGGCTCGACCGAGGTCGAGGTCAAGGAAAAGAAGGACCGCGTCGATGACGCCCTCAACGCGACCCGTGCGGCCGTGGAAGAAGGCATCGTCCCCGGCGGCGGTGTGGCCCTGCTGAAGGCCTCCAAGGCCCTCGACGGCCTCAAGGGCGACAACGACGACCAGGAAGCCGGTGTCGCCATCGTGCGCCGCGCCCTCCAGGCCCCGATCCGGCAGATCGCCGAGAACGCCGGCGTCGAAGGCTCGATCGTGGTCGGCAAGGTGCTCGAGAACAACTCGGCCACCTTCGGCTTCAACGCCCAGACCGAGGAGTACGTGGACATGGTGAAGGCCGGCGTCATCGACCCGGCCAAGGTGGTCCGCACCGCCCTGCAGGACGCCGCCTCGGTGGCCGGCCTGTTGATCACCACGGAAGCCGCGATCGTCGAGGCCCCCAAGAAGGGCGGCGGCGGCGGCGGCCAGGGCATGCCCGGCGGCATGGGCGGCATGGGCGACATGGACTTCTGATCCAGGTCACTTCCCGAAAGTCCGGGGGGCGGAGCTTCAGGCTCCGCCCCCTTTTTCGTGTCCGGACGTCAGCTGGACCGGTTGTTCAGGCGCTTCAGGTCGCCCAGCAGCAAGGTGCCGGCCCAGCTGGTGAGCCCGGTGATGATCGCCACCAGCAATCCCGGCAAGAAGCCCGCGACATGGAAGCCGGGCAGAATCCTCGAGACCAGCAGGACCATGGCCGCATTGATCACCAGCAGGAACAGTCCGAAGGTCAGGACGGTGATGGGCAGGGTGAGAATGACCAGCAGGGGCCTCAGCAGGGCGTTGACCACCCCGAGCAGCAATGCGGCCAGGAAAAGAGTCGTAGGCGTATCGTAGGTGACCCCGGGAACAAGCCGGGAAGCGATGGCCAGTCCAAAGGCGGCGAAGACCGCCCGAAGCAGGAAGTGCAGCATATCGGATCTCCGGGCGTTCCGTTCAGCGACGCCATGGCCAAGGATTCCGCCACCGGACCTGCAAAGGCAACCCCCGGATAGGCCCTTATGTTCGGTGCCACATTGACGCCGCCTCCAGACCGTTCTGTCTTTCCACCGAATCGGGAGTCCGCATCATGAGTCGTTTCCCATCGCGCTGTCCGGGGGTCCTTGGCGGACCTGGCCTGGGCCTCGGGCTGGGACTGGCCCTCGCCTTGGTGGGGCCGGTCTCTGCCGCGCCTCAGGCCACCCAGGGGCCACCGGCGAAGGCACCGGACTCGGCGTCGGGTCTGTTCGTCAGTCCCTTCGGCGAGCCCTTTCGTTCTTCCCACGGACTTGCGGACTGGTTCGCCGGTGCGGATGGCGACCATAACGGCGTCCTGACACTCAAGGAGTTCACCGCCGACGGCCTGCGCTTCCTGACCGTGCTCGACACCGACAAGGACGGCCGGGTCGATGGCTTCGAGAACTCGACATACGAGAACGAGGTCGCGCCGGAAATCCTGCCCCAGTCCGCCGCCTTCCGGCCGGGCCGGGAAGATGGAGGCGGGGCGGGTGCCCCTGCGCCCCGGGCCCGCGGCCTGGAGGGCGCCTCGACCTTCGGCCTGCTGGATGAGCCCCAGCCCGTCCGAGGCGCCGACCTGAACTATGACGGCAAGGTCACCGCCGCCGAACAGGACAAGGCCGCAGCCCGCAGGTTCGCCTTCCTCGATCCGGAAGCGACCGGCCAACTCGCCCTACCGGCCCTGCAGTCAAGGCTGACCGCCCGCCAGGCGCCGCCGGCCAGCTTCGGGCGCTTTTTCAGGCGGCGACCGGACTGAGGTCGGGGACCGTCTCGGCCAGACGCCCGCCGATCCGGATGGGCGCGATGCGGCGGGCCAGGCCTGTGGCGTCGTC
The DNA here is from genome assembly GCA_903912465.1 of uncultured Alphaproteobacteria bacterium. GTDB lineage: Bacteria > Pseudomonadota > Alphaproteobacteria > Caulobacterales > Caulobacteraceae > Phenylobacterium. The sequence goes on from CAIWHQ010000369.1 coordinate 7,525, forward strand.
GGTCTCCACGAAGACACCGCAGACCGTCGCGGGTCCCTCCGCCGGGCGGAAGCGCCCACCGGAAATCCGGGTGGTGAATCGCCGGATCGGTTCTTCCTTCATGTTGCCGATGACGCTGTCATAGTCGGCGCAGGCGCCTGCGTCGGTCTGGTATGCGGTGCCCCCCGGCAGGATCTGGGCGTCGGCGGTGGGCACGTGGGTATGGGTCCCGACCACCAGGCTGGCCCGTCCATCGCAGAAGTGGCCCATGGCCATCTTCTCCGAGGTGACCTCGGCGTGCATGTCGACCACGATGGCGTCGGCCACCATGCCCAGGGGCGCCTTCTCCAGTTCCCGGTCCACGGCGGCGAAGGGATCGTCCAGGCTGTCCATGTGGATGCGGCCCAGGAGGTTGATCACCAGGATCCGTTGGCCCGCGCGGGTCTCGAAGAGGTTGGCGCCCAGGCCTGGAGCGTCGGCCAGGACAGGATAGTTCAACGGCCGGATCAGCCGAGGCTCGCGGACGATGTAGGTCAGGGCTTCCTTCTGGTCCCAGGCGTGGTTGCCCAGGGTCAGGCAGTCGGCGCCGGCGTCGAACAGGTCCCGGGCGGTCCGCTCGGTGATGCCGAAGCCCGCCGCCGCGTTCTCTGCATTGATGATGACGAACTCCAGGTCGAGTCGCCGGCGCAGGCCCGGCAGGTGGTCGGCGAGACCGTCCCGGCCGGATTTCCCGACCACGTCTCCGAAAAAGGCGAAGCGCATTCTGTTCCTTCAGGCCTGTGGGAGGCGGCGGTATCCAGCCTCGGTGAGGACGGCGTCAAGAGGCTGATCGTGGGGCTCAAGGTCAAGCCTGTCCACCTCCTGGCCGGCAAAGGCCAGGCCGAGGACGAAGACCGGACCTGTCCGGCGCAGTTCGGCAAGGGCCCTGTCGTAGTGTCCGCCGCCCTGGCCCAGCCGTCCGCCGAACCGGTCAAAGGCCAGGAGGGGGGCGATCACCAGGTCGGGTCGCGTCTCCTCGGCGTCCTGCGGTGGTGCCGGCAGGCCTGAGGCGTCGGGTTCGAGCCGGCCTCCAGACGGCGCGGAGAGGAACCGCATCCGACCTTCACCCGAGACGTGCGGCAGAAGCCTTTCTGCCCCCAGGGCCGCCAGTCGCTGGGCCAGCGGACCGGAGTCGATCTCGCCGCCGGCCGGGAGATAGGCCGCGAAAGCGCGAAGCGGGGGCAGGGTTGCGTCCTGAAGGTGCCGTGCGGCCTCTTCACCGGCGTTCGGCCGCGCAGCCGCCAGTTCAAGCCTCAGCCGCCTGAGCTGTCTGCGCAGGTCCTGTCGTGTGTTCCGTTCGGCGGGGCGGGGCGGCAAGGGAGGTCCGGAAGACAAGGTGGCGGCGCCGCGGGAACCGTGAAGGACTGTTCAATCCCCTCGACCTGGATAACCAGGTGGGCGCCATGTGCCCGGGTCCACGGACCCGGCCAGGGACAGCTCCCTTTGAGTGAATTAAGGTCGCTGGGATAAGTCGCCTTCGACGCGAGCCGCAGCAAGACCCGCCGTCTTCCACACTAGGCCTCGGGGGCCCCTGCGGCAAGGCGCTTGGCCGATCAGGCGCCTGCCAGCCTCTCGATTCTTCGCGCGGCGGCCTCCAGGGCCGCAGTGGCCCGGCCTTCCGCCGAGCCGGCCTCGGCCAGAAGCCGAGCGTGGTCGGCCTGCAGACCAGAGACACGTCCGCGCAGATCCGACAGTTCATCGGCCAGGAGCAGGGCGGCCATCAGGAAGAGCCGGGTCTCGCCCAGCTGGCCGACATCCTGCGACACCTGCTGCACCTGGGTGTCGAAGAGCCGTGCCAGCTCGGTCAGGTGGGCTTCCTGACCATCCTCACAGCCGACCACATAGGGCCGGCCGTTCACGCTGAGGGTTACCTGGGCCATGGTTCAGCCTCCCCGTCCGGCGTCGAGCAGGGCCTCGATCTCGGCGATCGCATTCCCGAGGGCCCGGGACGCATCGGCGCCCGCCGCCGCCAGGGCGCCTTCGCGCTCGCGGCTGCGCTCGAGCTCGGCCGCCAGACCGTTCCGAGCGGGATCAAAGAGCTCGCCGGCGCCTGCAGAGGATCGCCCCGCCAACTCCTGCTCGAGCAGGGCAAGGGCGCGGTCCAGGCGGCGCGCGGCCTGGTCAAGAGGGGATTCGTCCTGGGCCATGGGGGACTCCGGAGGTTGCACGATCTGTATAGCGCCATCCGGCGCACCGCCGGAACCACTTACCTTTCTTGACCCTTCCGATCCCCTGTGCGAGGCCCAACTACCTTTCCGCCGCCAACCGGATTCCCGCCATGCCTGTCTCGCCCGTCAAAATGGCCGATGCCATCCGCGTACTCTCCATGGACGCAGTGCACAGGGCGAAATCCGGCCACCAGGGCATGCCCATGGGCATGGCGGACGTCGCCACGGTGCTCTGGACCAAATTCCTGAAGTTCGACGCCTCCCGGCCTGACTGGGCGGACCGGGATCGCTTTGTCCTGTCCGCCGGGCATGGCTCCATGCTGCTCTACGCCCTGCTGCACCTGACCGGCTACAAGGCCGTCACGATGGACCAGATCCGGGACTTCCGGCAGTGGGGCTCCAGGACTCCCGGCCACCCGGAATTTGGCCATACCCCGGGGGTGGAGACGACCACCGGTCCCCTCGGCCAGGGCCTTGCCAACGCCGTGGGCATGGCCATGGCCGAACGTCACCTGGCCGCCCGGTTCGGCGAGGACCTCGTCGATCACCGCACCTGGGTCATCGCCGGGGACGGCTGCCTGATGGAAGGCGTGAGCCACGAGGCTGCCTCCATCGCCGGGCGCTTTGGCCTGAACCGACTGACCGTCCTCTTCGACGACAACAACACCACCATCGACGGCGTCGCGACCATCGCCGAGACAGGTGACCAACTGGCCCGGTTCAAGGCCTATGGCTGGGCCGTGAAGGCCGTGGATGGCCATGATCACGGCCGGATCGCCGCCGCCCTGCGCTGGGCGGTGAAACAGGACCGCCCGACCCTGATCGCCTGCCGCACGCACATCTCGAAGGGCGCGGGCCCCAAGGAGGGCGACCCCCACAGCCACGGCTACACCCTGTTCGACGCCGAGATCGCCGAGGCCCGCAAGGCCATGGGCTGGGACCTGCCCCCGTTTGAGCTGCCGGACGACCTGGTCCGGGCCTGGCGCCGGGCGGGCCGCAAGGGCGTGCGGGGCCGCAAGGCCTGGCAGGCGCGCCTTGCCGGCTCGGTTAAAGGATCGGACTTCCAGCGCGCTGTCGCCGGCGACCTGCCCGCCGACGCCTTCGCCGCCCTTGACGCCCACATCGCCGCTGCGGTGGAGGCCCGGCCCGCCGCCGCCACCCGCCAGCATTCCGGCTCGGCCCTGGACCACCTGTTCCCGGCCATACCGGAAATGATCGGCGGCTCCGCGGACCTGACGGGGTCGAACAACACCTTCGTCAAGGGCACGGCCGCCTTCGACGCCCCGGACTATGCCGGCCGCTATGTCCATTGGGGCGTGCGCGAGCACGGCATGGCTGCGGCGATGAACGGTATGGCCCTGCACGGCGGGGTGATCCCCTTCTCGGGCACATTCCTGGTCTTCTCGGACTATTCCCGGCCCTCCATCCGCCTGGGCGCCCTGATGGGGGCCCGGGTCGTCCACGTCATGACCCACGACTCCATCGGGGTGGGAGAGGACGGGCCGACCCACCAGCCGGTGGAGCACGTGGCCTCGCTCCGGGCCATGCCCAACCTCCTGGTCTTCCGCCCGGCTGACGCCGTGGAGACTGCCGAGTGCTGGAAGCTTGCCGTCTCGGCCCGCACCACCTCTTCGGTCATGGCCCTGTCCCGCCAGAAGACCCCCGCCGTGCGCACCACCGCCTCGGGCGAGAACCTCTCGGCCCACGGCGCCTATCAGCTGGCTGCCGCCGGCTCGCCGGCCCGGGTCACCCTGTTCGCCTCCGGCACGGAGGTCGCCGTGGCCCTGGCCGCCCGCGACCTCCTCGAGGCCGAAGGGATCGGGGCTCGTGTGGTCTCCACCCCCTGCTGGGAGCTCTTCGAGTCCCAGACCGACCGCTACAAGGCGGCGGTCATCGGCGAGACCGAGGTCAAGGCCGCCGTCGAGGCGGGCGTGCGCATGGGCTGGGACCGCTTCATCGGGCCGGACGGTGTCTTCGTGGGCATGGAGGGCTTTGGTGCCTCGGCCCCGGCGGACCGCCTCTACGAGGCCTTCGGCATTACCGCCCGGGCGGTGGCCGACGCTGTCCGCCAGAAGCTGGGCTGAGCCGTGGCAGCGCCCTCCCGCCTGGGCACGCCCCTGTCGCCCTCCGCCGTACGGGTGCTCCTCCTGGGCTCGGGCGAACTGGGCAAGGAGGTGGCGATCGAGTTGCAGCGCCTGGGCTGTGAGGTGATCGCCGCTGACCGCTACGCCGACGCCCCGGCCATGCAGGTCGCCCACCGCAGCCATGTCCTGGCCATGACCGACGCCGCGGCCCTGAGGGCCCTGGTCGTGGCCGAGCGGCCGCACCTGATCGTACCCGAGATCGAGGCCATCGCCACGGATGAACTGGTACGGATCGAGGCCGAGGGCCTGGCGACCGTCATCCCGACCGCCCGCGCCGCCCAGCTGACCATGAACCGCGAGGGCATCCGACGCCTGGCCGCCGAGACCCTGGGCCTGCCGACATCGCCCTATGCCTTCGCCAGCTCCGAGGCCGAACTGGCCGAGGCGGCGGCCCGGGTCACGGGGTTCCCCTGCTTCGTCAAGCCGGTGATGAGCTCGTCGGGCAAGGGCCAGTCCTTGGTCGAAGGGCCCGACGGCATCGCGGCCGCCTGGCGCTACGCCCTAGAGGCCGGCCGGGTGGAGCAGGCCCGGGTCATCGTCGAGGGCCGGGTCGACTTCGACTATGAGATCACCCAGCTGACGGTCCGCAGCCTGGGCGCCGACGGTACTGTCCGCACCGATTTCTGCGCGCCCATAGGCCACCGCCAGG
>CAIWHQ010000370.1 GCA_903912465.1 uncultured Alphaproteobacteria bacterium
CCCCGCCGCCAGTAGCCAGGCCGCAGCAGCCGGTGAGTCGTCCACATGCCCCTGCCCGGTCAGGGCCAGGTGGGCCATCCAGAGCCCGCCGGGGACCGCCAGGAAAAGGCACTCGACGAAAAGGCCCGTCTGGGCGTCGGCCTGTACCTGCTTGCGCACGATCCCATAGGCGCCGAAGGTCAGGGCCAGGACCACCGCCATCCAGGGGAAGTGGCCCAGGGCGAGGCCCTGAAGGGCGACCCCGATCCCAGCCAGGACAATGGCGCCGAGCCCCAGGACGTCGAAGCGCTCGCGGAAGATCAGGGCCCCCGCCGCCATGTTCAGCAGGGGCGTCAGATAGTAGCCGAGGCTGCTCTCCAGTACCCGGCCGGCGTTGACCCCCCAGACATAGAGGGCCCAGTTGGCGCCGATCAGAAGGGCAGACAGGGCGAGCATCCCCAGGAGCCGGGGAGAACGCAGGACCGCCGCCACCTGGGCGCCCTGGCGGGCGAGGAGGACAAAGACCCAGGCGGCCAGGGTTCCCCAGACCGCCCGGTGAGCGAGAATCTCCCAGGAATCGGCACCCAGCCGGCCCATGGCCTGGAAGAACAGGGGCGCAAACCCCCAGATCAGGTAGCACAGGACGCCAGCACCGACGGCGGCGCGCGATGAGGCGTCAGCCGGTGAGGCGGGCCCCCCGGCCACCCGTCAGCGGTCGCCGATCAGGCCGCGCTCGGCGAGGAGCTGGGCGATCTGGACGGCGTTGAGGGCGGCACCCTTGCGCAGATTGTCGGCCACGACCCACATGTTGAGGCCATGCTCCACCGTCGGGTCCCGGCGGATACGGCTGACGAAGACCGGGAACTCGCCCTGGACCTCCTTGGGGGTCATGTAGCCCTTGTCATGGCGTTGATCGATCACGATCAGGCCGGGGCTGTTGCGCAGGAGGTCGCGGGCCTCGTCCTCGTCCAGGGGCTCGTGGAACTCGATGTTCACGGACTCCGAATGTCCGACCATGACCGGCACCCGCACACAGGTGACCGTGAGGGCGATCTCGGGGTCCATCATCTTGTGGGTCTCCCTCCACATCTTCTCCTCCTCGTCGGTGTAGCCGTCGTCGTTGAAGGCACCGATGAAGGGAATGACGTTGAAGGCGATCTGCTTGGGGAACTTCTTGGGCTCCGACGGGCCGAGGACAAAGATACCCTTGGTCTGGTCCCAGAGCTCATCCATGCCCTCCTTGCCCGCGCCGGAGACCGACTGGTAGGTCGAGACCACCACCCGCTTGATCCGGGCCCGGTCATGCAGGGGCTTCAGCGCCACCACCAGCTGGGCGGTGGAGCAGTTCGGGTTGGCAATGATGTTCTTGCGGTCCGCCCACTCGACGTCGTCGGGGTTCACCTCGGGCACCACCAGGGGTACGTCGGGGTCCATCCGCCAGGCCGAGGAATTGTCAATGACGATGGGCCCCGCAGCCCCGATCTTCGGCGACCATTCCCTGGAGAAGGCCCCCGACACGCTCATCAGAACCAGGTCCACCGTGGAGAAATCGAACTGCTCGACGTCCTTGCACTTCAGGATCCGGTCGCCGAAGGAGACTTCGACGCCAATGGATTTACGGCTGGCGATCGCGTGAATTGCGTCCACGGGGAATTCGACTTCCTCGAGGATGTTCAGCATTTCGCGGCCCACATTACCCGTGGCCCCGACGACGGCGACGCGATAGCCCACCTTTGTCTCTCCTTTACAGAACGGACGGTCCCCCTACGCCCGGCGCGCCCGGGGCGCAAGGCGAGGGCCTTTGCTGCGTTGCGGAAAATTCACTGGAACCCCATCGGTTCGGGACTAGAAAGGGCACTCGGAGCCCCGAACCGAACCCTGCGAAAGGCCGCTGCATGACGCACCCGGAGCCGACGCGACGCACCCTTCTGGCCGCTGGCGCCCTGCTCGCGGCACCCACGCCCCTCCTTGCCGCCACGCCCGTGAACCGGCGGCTGGTCTTCTCCGTCCTGCGGAATGGCGAGCGGATCGGTGAGCACCGCATGACCTTCACAGGAGACGAGGTCTCGCCGACCGTCTCCACAGAGGTCGCCATGACCGTGAAGCTTGGCGGGGTGACGGTCTACCGTTACCGCCACACCGCCCGGGAGGTCTGGGCGGACGGGCGCTTCGAGAGCCTGGAGTCCGTGACCGACGCCACCGCCGGCGACCGGAAGGTCTCGGCCCGGCGCACACCCTCCGGCGTGATCATCCGCACAGGCCGCCGCGAGGTGCTGGCACCGGCCGGGACATCTCCCCTCACCCACTGGAATTCCAAGGTCTTGACCGGGCGACTGTTCAATCCCCAGGAAGGGGACCTCGTCCGCATCACGGCCACGCAGAAAGGCCTGCGACCCGTGACCCTGGCGGACGGGCGGACGGTGGAGGCCCAGGTCTGGGCCCTTCGCGGCGAGGCCGACATCGACAATTGGTATGACCGGGCCGGCGTCTGGACAGGCCTGAAGGGCCGCCTCCCGGACGGATCGACCCTGGAATACCGGCGCGCCTGACGGCTCAGAGGGCGGCGAGGACCGCGTCGCCCATCTGCACGGTGGTCAGGCTTCCGCTAAGGTCCCGGGTGCGGGCGCCGCCGTCCAGGGCCCGGACCACAGCGGCCAGTATGCGGTCAGCGGCCTCGGGGCGTCCGAGGGACCAGCGGAAGGCCATCTCCAGCGACAGGATCGAGGCCAGGGGATTGGCGATGCCCTGGCCGGCGATGTCCGGTGCCGAGCCGTGGATGGGTTCGTAGAGGCCGGGCCGACCTGGGTCGCCCAGGGCCGCCGAGGGCAGCATGCCCAGAGAGCCCGTCAGCATGGCGGCGGTGTCAGAGAGGATGTCGCCGAACAGGTTGTCCGTGACCAGGACGTCGAACTGGCGGGGGTCGCGAACGATCTGCATGGCGGCGTTGTCGGCCAGGATGTGCTCGAGGCGGACGTCCGGGAACTCCCGGGCGTGGAGGTCGGTCACGACCTGGCGCCAGAGCAGGCCGGAATCCATGACGTTCGACTTCTCGGCCGAATGGACGAGGTTGCGACGGCCCCGGGCCAGCTGGAAGGCCACCCGCGCCACCCGCTCGATCTCGGCGGTGGTGTAGACCTGGGTGTCGACCGCCCGCTTCCCGCCACCGGGCAGGTCCTCGATGAACCGGGGCGTCCCGAAGTAGATACCGCCCGTCAGTTCACGGACGATCATGAAGTCCAGCCCTTCCACCAGGTGGCGCTTGAGGCTGGAGGCGTCGGCCAGGGCCGGGAAGCAGAGGGCGGGCCGGAGGTTGGCGTAGACCTCCATGCCGGCCCGCAGGTTCAGGAGCCCCGCCTCGGGCCGCCGGTCGCGGGGGGCGCCGGCCCACTGGGGGCCACCGACGGCCCCCATCAGAACGGCGCGGGCGGCCTTGGCGGCGGCCAGGGTCTCATCGGTCAGGGGCGTGCCGTGAACATCGAAGCTACAGCCGCCGAACAGGGCCTCGGCGATGGACAGGTCCGGGGCAACCGCCTCGGCGACCCGGCGGGCCTGGGCTGTGACTTCGGGGCCGATGCCGTCGCCCGGCAGGAGGAGGAGGTCGGTCATTCGGAAACTCTTCGGGGGGACTGGGGGGCGGGGATCAGCCAGCGCGTTCGAGCCAGGGATGGGTCAGGGTGCGGCCTGCCTCCCAGGCGTCGATGTCGGCGGCGGCCGACAGGGTCTCGCCGATGGCGTCGAGGCCGTTCAGCATCTTGGTCTTGCGGGACGGATCGATCTCGAA
>CAIWHQ010000371.1 GCA_903912465.1 uncultured Alphaproteobacteria bacterium
CCCCTGGGCGGGCCGCCGCCGAAAGCGCCTGAGGGGCCTTCACGTCTGACGACCGCCGCCTCCATGCCCTGGACTTCCCTGATCTGTGGCCCTGTCTCCCTCCGGGAGGCCGCGACCGGGACCGTCCCGCGGCGGGGCGACCCTTGTTGAGTCGACACCCTAGGCCCGCGAGTCTGCAGGCTCAACCCGCCGGCCGGATTCCCTTGGCCGGCGAACACCGCTAGGTAAGGCACCGAGGCGCACAGAAACGGGTCAGCAGATGAAACTCATCGTCACGGGCGGCGCAGGATTCATCGGATCGGCCGTGGTCCGCCAGGCCGTCGGCGAGGGCCGCCAGGTCGTGAACCTCGACGCCCTCACCTACTCCGCCAGCCTGGACAATGTGGCCTCGGTCGCCGCCTCGGCGGACTACGCCTTCGAGCGGGCCGACATCTGCGACGCCGCCGCCGTCGCCGCCATCTTCGAGCGCCACCAGCCGGACGCCCTCATGCACCTGGCGGCCGAAAGCCACAACGACCGGGCCATCGACGGGCCTATCGACTTCGTGCGCACCAATGTCCTGGGTACGGCCGTCCTGCTGGAGGCGGCGCGACTCTACTGGTCCGCCCTGCCCCCGGGCCGGCGCGAGGCCTTCCGCTTCCACCATGTCTCGACGGATGAGGTCTTCGGGGCCCTGGGCGAGTCCGGCGCCTTCAGCGAGGCCACGCCCTACGACCCCAACTCGCCCTACTCCGCCTCAAAGGCCGGCGCCGACCACCTGGTTCGGGCCTGGGGCCGGACCTACGGCCTGCCGGTGGTGATCACCAACTGCGCCAACAATTACGGCCCCTTCCAGTTCCCGGAAAAGCTGATCCCGACGGTGGTGGTGCGGGCCCTGGAGGGCAAGACCATCCCCGTCTACGGCGACGGGCGGCAGGTCCGCGACTGGCTGCACGTGGACGACCACGCCGAGGCCCTGCTCACCGTGCTGGACCGTGGCCGGCTGGGCGAGACCTACTGCATTGGCGGCGACTCCACCCGCCGCAATATCGAGGTCGTGCGCATGCTCTGCGAGGCCCTGGACCGCCATGCCCCGGCCAACACCCCGCACGCCGACAAGATCACCTTCGTCACCGACCGGCCGGGCCACGACTTCCGCTATGCGATCGACGCCTCGAAGATCCGCGACGAGCTGGGCTGGACCCCGCGCACGCCGGTCCCCCAGGGCCTGGACGAGACCGTGCGCTGGTACGTGGAGAACCAGACCTGGTGGCAGGCCATCCGCGACCGCGGCTTCGCCTCCGAACGCCAGGGCCTATCAGGCGGCGCCTGAAGGCTCCGGGGCGGGCTCCGGGGCGACGACCTCGGCGGGGCGGTCCTTCAGGGCGCGGAGCTCGCGGTAGATCGTCACGGTCAGAACAACCATGAAGATCGCCTGCAGGATCGAGACCGCGAGGTTCAGGATCAGCAGCCGGCCCCTGAGCGGGCTGAAGGCGGTGTCGGGGTCGCTCTCCAGCGGAAAGCTCGTCAGTAGGGACGCCGGCAGGAAAACAAGCGCCGAAAGGACATAGAGCCCCAGCAGGCGCCAGCGGTTGTCACGGGTCAGGTCCCGGCTGCGCTGGAGCGACTCGCTGACGTCCTTGCCCTCGAAGATCATGGCCGGGAGGGCGAGCCAAAGGGCGAGGGCGATGATGATCCCTGGGACAATGAACAGGATCGCCCCCAGGAAGGTGAGGATACCGACGACCAGCGTGAGCAGGAAATAGCTGACGAGGCTGGGCTGCGGGTCGCGCAGGATGTCCATGAATTTCAAGGTCTGCCCGTCGGCGGAGGCGTCCGCCAGCTTGTACTGGGCGATCGAGAACCGCAGGGCGACGGCAACGACCCCCCCAAGGAAAACGAGGATCAGGGGAGCCATGGCGAGCCAAAACGGAAGCGACTCCGGGTCAAGCCCAAGGCCCCTCTGCAAGGCAAGTCCCAGTCCGCCGATCGGTATGGCCGTGGCGATCAGCCCAGCGGCGATGACGCCGACAAGAAGCAGCATCAGGAGCGCCAGCGGACCCAGCGCCTTGAGAAAGGCACCGCAGGTCTTCTTGAAGGTCGCAATGACCGGAAGCTTGGCGGGGGCGAAGGCGATGTCGGTCATGCGGGGACTCCTTCGGTTTCTGGTTGTTCAGCGGGGATGGCACCCGCAACTTGAGCGCGCAGGTTCTGGTAGACGATCACGGCCACCAGGATCGAGAGGCAGGACAAGAGGAAGAGCAGGAAGAGGGCGACGGCAAGCGTCGGCAGGATGATCACGAGGGAAGCACCCGGCCCCGCCGCCTTGTTGACGAGGTAGCTGAGAAAGGACGGGACAAAGGCCAGGGGCAAGAGGATCAGCGTCAGGCCCAGGAGGCTCAGTATGTTGCCGGGAGTGAGCCTCCAGCTGGCGGCCAGGGAGCCCCTCACATTCGTCCC
>CAIWHQ010000372.1 GCA_903912465.1 uncultured Alphaproteobacteria bacterium
CCGGCGGGGGACATGCTGCCCCTGGTCGAGCTGATTGCCGATCCCCGGACCCTGGTGGTTGGCGGCGACCGCATTCGCCTCACGGAGGAACAGGCCCGGGCCATCCTGGCCCTGACCCTGTCCCGCCTGACTGGCCTGGGGCGCGATGAGATCTTCGAGGAAGCCGGCGAACTCACAGGCGGGATTTCACACCTGCTTGGCATACTGGAGTCCCGGGAACTCCTCATGGGCATCGTCCGCGATGAACTCCTGGAGGTGAAGGCCAACTTCGCGATTCCCCGGCGAACCCAGATCGTGGATGGCGGCAGCGACCTCGAGGATGAAGACCTCATCGCCCGCGAGGACATGGTCATCACCGTGACGCATGGCGGGTACGTCAAACGTACGCCCCTCGTGACCTATCGCACCCAGCATCGCGGCGGTCGCGGTCGTTCCGGCATGGCGACCAAGCAAGAAGACGCCGTGACCCGGGTGATTTCGGCCTCGACCCACGCCCCCATGCTGTTCTTCTCGTCCGGCGGGAAGGTCTACAGGCTGAAGGTCTGGCGCCTGCCGGTCGGTGCCCCGACGGCCCGCGGCAAGGCCTTCGTCAACCTCTTCCCGATCGAACCGGGCGAGACCATGACCTCCATCGTCACCCTTCCGGAGGACGAGGCCGAATGGCAGGGTTTCGACGTGATGTTCGCCACGCGCTCGGGGCATGTCCGGCGCAACCGACTGAGCGACTTCGCCCAGATCAACCGCAACGGCAAGATCGCCATGAAGCTCGACGAGGGCGACTCCATCGTTGGGGTCTCCCTGTGCCGGGCCGAAGAAAATGATATCCTCCTGACCACCGCCCTGGGCCGTTGCATCCGGTTCGCCGTTGATGAGGTGCGCGTCTTCGCCGGCCGGGACTCCACGGGTGTCCGCGGTATCCGCCTTGCCGATGGCGACGAGGTAATCTCCATGGCGATCCTGAGGGCCGTGGGTGCCACGGCCGAGGAACGTGCCGCCTACATCCGACACGCCAACGCCATGCGCCGCGCGGTGGCCGGCGAGGGCGTCGAGGTCGAGGACGCGCCCGTCGTCGAAGATGAGGTCGAAGACGAGGCCGTTTCCGCCCTGGCCGCCCTGAGCCCAGAGCGGATTGCCGAACTCGGCGCCGCCGAGGAACAGATCCTGACCGTCTCGACCGAGGGCTACGGCAAACGCACCTCCGCCTACGAGTTCCGCCGCACCGGACGGGGAGGGCAGGGCCTCCTGGCCCAGGACCTCTCGCGCCGCGGTGGCCGGCTGGCCGCCTCCTTCCCCGTGGAGGAGCACGACGAGATCCTCCTGGTGACGGACCAGGGCCAGTTGATCCGTACGCCCGTGACGCAGATCCGCGTGGTCGGCCGTAACAGCCAGGGCGTGATCATCTTCCGGACCACGGTGGAAGAGCACGTGGTGTCGGTCGAACGCCTGGCCGATCCGGGCGGTGAGGACGAGATCCAGGAGCCTGAAGCCGGGGCCTGACGGCTTCGGGCGCAGGCCACATCCGGATTTAGTTCTTGCAAGAGCCTCGCAACCCGGCGAAAGGCGAGGACGGGTTCAAGTTGGGGAAACCTCGATGGCCAAGCGCGTAGGCCTTTATCCAGGCACCTTCGATCCAATTCACAACGGCCACACCGATATCATCGGTCGGGTCGTGAAGCTGGTGGACCGCCTTGTCCTGGGCGTCGCCATCAATACCGGCAAGAGCCCGATGTTCACCCTTGAGGAAAGGGTCGCCATCGTCGAGGCCGAGGCCGCAGCGCTGAAGGGCTCAGCTGAAATCATCGTCCAGCCCTTCGAGGGACTGACCATGCACTTCGCCCGTGAGGTCGGTGCCAATGTCATCATCCGGGGTCTCAGGGCGGTTTCGGACTTCGAGTTCGAGTTCCAGATGACCGCCATGAACCAGCAACTCGACCGTGAGATCGAGACGGTCTTCCTTATGGCCGATCCGCGACACCAGGCGATCGCCTCGAAGCTGGTCAAGGAAATTGCGACCCTGGGCGGCGACGTGAGCAAGTTCGTCAGCCCGCGGGTCATGGAAGCGCTCCTGTCCAAGGTTGGCCGTTGACCCGCGCCACTTCCGTCGCGGTCGCCGCACTCCTGACCCTGGCCGCGACCTCCGTCCCGGCGGCGGCGGTCCAGAAGCCGGCCACCCCTGCGCCCGCAGCGGTTTCCCCGCCTGCAGCCTCGGACTGGCGTACGCCAGACCCGCAGGACGTCCTGGTGATCGACACCAACAAGGGCCGCATCCTGGTCGAGCTGGTCCCCCTGGTGGCACCGACCCACGTTACCCGGGTCCGGGAACTCGCCCGCAAGGGACTTTACAATGGTCGAAGCTTCTTCCGGGTGATCGACCAGTTCATGGCCCAGACCGGCGATCCGCAGGACAACGGCATGGGGGGCAGCGACCTGCCTGACCTGACCGCCGAATTCACCTTCCGGCGGGGGGCGGACACCCCCTTCGTCCAGGTCGCCGACCAGGCCGTGGCGGAGATCGGATTCGTGGGTCCCCTGCCGGTCATGACCCAGAGCTCCCAGCTCATGCCCATGACTGCAGACGGGCGGATTTCTGGCTGGGCGCTCTACTGCCCCGGCGTGGCCGGCATGGCGCGGGGCGAGTCGCCCGATAGCGGCAACAGCCAGTTCTTCCTCATGCGTCAGGCCTACCCCTCGCTGGAGAAGCGCTACACGGCCTTTGGGCGTGTGATTTCCGGCCTCGAGGTCGTTCGCGCCATCAAGGCCGGGGAGCCCGTGATAGCGCCCCAGGACCTGATGACCCGGGTGCAGGTGCTGGCGGACATGCCCGCCGGCTCCCGCCCGAAGGTTAAGGTCATTGATCCCCGCAGCCCCTGGTTTACCGCCGAGGTCGCCCGGGTCCGGGCCAGCCGCGGCGCCGATTTCACGGCCTGCGCCATCAGCATTCCCTCGGAGGTGAAGTAATGGATCCTGAAAACACCCTGCTGCTCGAGACCGAGACCGGTCGGGTCACCATCCAGCTCCGCCCGGACCTGGCGCCCCAGCACGTCGCCCGGATCAAGGAGTTGGCGCGGGAAGGCTTTTACGACGGCGTCGTCTTCCACCGCGTCATTCCCGGCTTCATGGCCCAGGGGGGATGCCCGAATGGCACCGGCATGGGCGGGTCCTCCAAGCCCGACCTCCCGGCCGAGTTCTCCCGCGAGCCGCACGTGCGCGGAGCCTGCTCCATGGCCCGGACCAACAACCCGAATTCGGCCAACAGCCAGTTCTTCATCTGCTTCGACAATGCGAACTTCCTGGACGGCCAGTACACGGTCTGGGGTGTGGTCACCGAGGGCATGGATCACATCGACGCCCTGCCCAAGGGCGAGCCGCCCCGTGCACCCGGAAAAATCGTCTCCATGAAGGTGGCCGCCGACGCCTGAGGCCGGGCTTGACGCCCGCCCCCGGGCGGGGGCATCAGCGCCGCCCATGCAGCTTGCGGACTTCGACTTTGAGCTTCCCGAAGACCGCATCGCCCTGCGGCCTGCGGATCCGCGCGATTCTGCCCGGTTGCTTCAGGTGCAGCCCGGCGGGGGTCTCTCGGACCATCTGGTCCGAGACCTGCCGTCCCTGCTGCGGGCTGGCGACATCCTGGTCGTCAACGAGACGCGGGTAATCCCGGCTCGGCTTCGGGGCCGCCGCCTGCGGGCAGGATCGGACGTGGCCGTCGAAGCCACCCTGCACCAGAGGGCCTCGGAAACGGCCTGGCGCGCCTTCATGCGTCCGGGCAAGAAGATCGGCACCGGCGACACCCTGGTCTTTGGCGACCTGTCCGCGGTCGTTGCGCAGAAGGGCGAGGCGGGGGAATTCACCCTGGAGTTCGGGGTCTCTGGCCCTGAGCTCGACGCGGCGATCGCCCGGGTCGGCGAAATGCCCCTTCCACCCTACATCGCTTCAAAGCGGAAGCAGGATGCGCGTGACCGCAGCGACTACCAGACGGTGTTCGCCCGTCGCGAAGGCTCGGTGGCGGCGCCCACCGCCGGCCTCCACTTCACGCCGGAACTCCTCGCCCGTCTGGAGGGCGCCGGCGTTGGCCTGGCCCGGGTGACCCTGCATGTGGGTGCCGGCACCTTCCTGCCGGTAAAGACCGAAGACCTCTCGCGACATCGCATGCACGCCGAGTGGGGGGAGATCGATGCAGAAACCGCAGCCAGGATTGGGGCGACCCGCCAGGCGGGAGGGCGGGTGATCTGCGTCGGTACGACCTCCCTGCGCCTCCTGGAGAGCGCCGCGGATGCGGATGGCGGACTTGCGGCCTGGACGGGCGAGACCGATATCTTCATCACCCCCGGCTATCGGTTCCGGATTGCTGATGGGTTGATGACCAACTTCCACCTGCCGAAGTCGACACTGTTCATGCTGGTCAGCGCCCTGGCGGGCCTGGAAGCCATGCAGTCGGCCTATGCGCACGCCATCGCCGAGGGCTACCGCTTCTATTCCTACGGCGACGCCAGCCTGCTCTGGAGGGTTGGATGAGCGCCTTTGCCTTTGACATCTCCGCCCGGGACGGCGCGGCGCGCACGGGGGTCCTGCGTACCGCCCGGGGCGAGATCCGCACCCCTGCCTTCATGCCGGTAGGGACAGCAGCCACGGTCAAGGCCCTGACTGTGGACCAGGTGAAGTCCACCGGGGCCGACATCATCCTGGGAAACACCTATCACCTCATGCTGAGGCCCGGGCCCGAGCGCCTGGAGCGCCTGGGCGGACTGCACCGGTTCATGCGCTGGGATGGCCCCATCCTGACGGACTCCGGGGGCTTCCAGGTCATGTCCCTTTCCGGGATCTCGAAGGTGACGGAAGAGGCCGTGACCTTTCGCAGCCATATCGACGGCTCCCGGCACGTCCTGACGCCCGAACGGTCCATAGAGATCCAGGCCGACCGCTTGGGCGCCGACATCGTCATGCAGTTGGACCAGTGCGTTTCCTGGCCTGCGGACGAGGCGGCCGCCGCTGCAGCCATGCGCCTCTCGGATCGCTGGGGGCGGCGCTCAAAGGCCGCCTTCGGCCAGCGCGACCGCCAGGCCCTGTTCGGGATCCAGCAGGGATCGACCTTCGAGGCTCTCCGGCGTGAGTCCTCTGAGCGTTTGGTCGAGGCGGGTTTCGACGGTTACGCCATTGGCGGCCTTGCGGTCGGCGAGGGGCATGCCGCCATGTGCGAAGTGCTCGACTATGCGCCAGGCTTCCTGCCGGTGGACCGCCCCCGCTATCTCATGGGAGTGGGCAAGCCCGTGGACCTGGTCGAGGCCGTGGCCCGGGGCGTCGACATGTTCGACTGTGTCCTGCCGACCCGCTCCGGGCGTCATGGGCAGGCCTGGACCTGGGAGGGCTCGGTCAACCTGAAGAACGCCCGCTTCGCCGAAGACGACAGTCCGCTCGATGAAACCCTGGATTGCCCGGCCTCAAGGGACTACGCGAAGGCCTATCTACATCATCTTGTGAAAGCAGAAGAAATCCTCGGTCAGGTCTTGTTGTCCTGGCACAATATCGCCTTCTTCCAGGCCCTGATGGCGGCCATGCGGGCGGCGATCGCTGAGGGCCGGTTCGAGGCCTTCCGGAAGGATTTCCATTCCCGCCTGGCAGGCGGAGCGGATCGGTCCTGAGGACTACTTCTCTGGCAGCGCCTTCGTGCGGTTGGGTGTCGCCGGAGGTGGGCAATCCAACTGCTCCCCCAAACCCTTGAGATAGGCCCGGCGAACTGCGCCCGCCGCGACGGCCGCCCGCATCCGCTTCTGCTGCTCGTCCGCTCCGGAGAGCTTGCGCACCCAACTCCTGTAGGGGATGGCGCTGGCCGCAAAGTCTGCAATCGCGTCGAGGATCGCGTCGCCGCCCAGGTCTCCGAGACTCTCGGCATCCACCTTCATCTGATCGATGTCTGGACCCAGAGCCCCGTTGAGGGGCAGGAGCAGGGCCGTGATTTGGGCGCAGGTCATCGGTTCGGGACGCGCGTAAGGTGCCGCGGCGGCCTCCTTGAGGACTGCAGGAATCTCTTCATGTACGAGGTTGATGTCCCTGAGGGGCGTCGTGAGGGCATTGCCCAGGCCCGCGGTGGTCACCTCGACGCCGTCCTTCAGGTCGTTGCTCCCGGGTGTCGAGACACTGGTGCAGGCACAGAGGAACAGTGCGGGGACGAGCAGCAGTTTGAGGTGCGGCTTCATGGAGGCAGTCTGACGCCCTTTGGTGGTGCGTGACCAGCACGTCGGTCGCGGCCTTGCCCCGGCCTCGGCCCGGCCCTATGGTCCGCGCCGCTTCGACCGGCGCTCCCCGCGCCGCGCGAGGGCCGGTAGCTCAGTGGTAGAGCCTCCGACTTTTAATCGGATGGTCCTGGGTTCGAGTCCCAGCCGGCCTACCAATACTTCCCGAACCTGCGCTCAGTAGGTGTGGCTGCTCGGATCGGGCAGGCCGAGGATGCGCTTGGAGATGATGTTGCTCTGCACCTCGGAAGAGCCTCCGGCGATGGTGCTGGACTTGATGCGCAGGTAGATCCGCCCGGCCTCGCGCTCCTCGTCGGTGAAGTCCTCGCCAGACCAGCCGGCACCCGCCAGGCCCATGGCCTCGACCATCATCTCGCAGTGGTCGGTCATGATCCGCGAGTTGGCGTTCTTCATGATCGAGGTGGCGGCCGATGGGCCGTTGGCGCTGCGCGCCTCCAGGGCCACCCGGCGCAGGGTCAGGGCATAGGCCCGGGCGTCCATGTCGTGGTTGGCGAGGCGGGTCCGGAAGTCCGCATCTGCCAGGCGTCCGTCTTCCTCCTGGCCGTAGTACCGGCGCGCGACGTCGCGGAGGTGACCGGTGTCGAACCGGGGACGGCCGTCGCCCCCGCCGGAGAGGCTGTTGCGCTCGTGCTGCAGAAGCCGCTTGCCCACGGTCCACCCGCCGTTCAGGGGGCCGACCAGGTTAGCCTTGGGCGTCTTCACATCGGTGAAGAAGGTTTCGCAGAAGGGCGAGGAGCCGGAGATCAGGAGGATGGGCCGGGTCTCGACCCCCGGGCTGCGCATGTCGATCAGGACGAAGGAGATGCCCTCATGCTTGCGGCTGCTGTCCGTTCGTACCAGGCAGAAGCACCAGTCGGCATACTGGGCGCCAGAGGTCCAGATCTTCTGTCCGTTGATCAGGAAGTGGTCGCCCCTGTCCTCGGCACGGGTCTGCAGGGAGGCCAGGTCCGAACCCGCGCCCGGCTCCGAATAGCCCTGGCACCAGCGCAGTTCGCCCCGGACGATGGGTGGGATGTGCGTCTGCTTCTGTTCCTCGGTCCCGTACTCAAGCAGGGTCGGGCCGAACATCATGACGCCCATGCCGCCAATGGGATTCCAGGCACCGATGCGGGCCATTTCCTCGCGCAGGATGCGGGCGTCCGCCGCCGACAGCCCGCCGCCGCCATAGGCCGCTGGCCAGGTGGGGACGCCCCAGCCCGTCTCGCCCATGCGCGCCTTCCAGAGGGCGTAGTCCCCTTCCACCGGCACGGGCGCCTCGGAAGCTGCGATGTCGTGGCGGTTCTTCAGGGACGGTGGGAAGTTGGCCTCGAGCCAGGCGCGGGCTTGGGCCCGGAAGGCGGTGTTGTCCTGAGCCCCGAAGTCAGCCATGGCGATCTCCTCCCCCAAGCAGCGGCCACACCGCCGTCTCTTCAGTGACAGAAGACGACTGGCTGGGGGGCCTGTCAACGCGCCGGAGGCAGGACCGCCTCAACAGCCTCCAGCCAGTGGCGGAGCGGGGCGGTCGCACCCGCCGACAGGTGCATCCAGCAGCCGATATTGGCCGTGTAGACGGCCTCGGGCGACCCGGCGTTCAGGGCCTCCAGCCGGGCGTCGCGCAGCCTGCCGGCCATGTCGGGATTCATCAGCGACCAGGCGCCGGCGGAGCCACAGCACAGGTGGCCGTCCGCGATCGGTTGGGGATCGTAGCCAAGCCGGCGAAGCAGGGTGGGGATGCGTCCCGCCAGCTTCAGCCCGTGTTGAAGGGAGCAGGGCTCGTGGACCGCGATCCGGGGATGGGCGGGAGGCGCCGCCGCCTCCAGGGGCAGGGCCTCAAGCACCTCCACCGGGTCGCGCACGAGATCCGCCAGGCGCCGGGCCCGGTCCCGGTAGGCCGGGTCGTCCCTCAGCAGGTCGGGGTAGTCGTGGAGGTAGGCGCCGCAGCCCGACGAGGTCACGAGTACCGCCTCGGCACCGTCCTCCAGGAGGGGGGTCCAGGCGTCCAGGTTGCGGCGCGCCAGGGTCCGGGCCTGGTCGCGGGCGTCCAGGTGGCCCGGCACGGCACCGCAGCAGCCCGCCTGAGGCGCCTCCACCAGGCTGATCCCGAACCGGTCGAGGATGCGCGCTGCGGCGGCGTTGAAGTGGGGGGCCGCTCCCGACTGGACACAGCCGGTCAGCAACACCATTCGCCGCGCATGTCGGGCGTGAGGCCGGGCGGTCGACCCCGGGGCGGGCGGGACCTTGTCCTGCAGACTGGCAGGCAGGAGCGGGCGCAGGGCGCGGCCCAGGCCGGAAAGGGCCCCGAAGGCGGGCGACAGGGCGAGGGCGCGGATCGCAGCCCGCTGTAGCCGTCCCTCGGCGGGACGCGGCGCGGCCTCCAGGACAGCGGCCTGTCCGACCTCGAACAGGCGGTGGTACTGGACGCCCGACGGGCAGGTGGTCTCGCAGGCCCGGCAGCCCAGGCAGGCGTCGAGGGCCTCGCGGGTCAGGTCGGTTACGGGTTCCCCCTCCAGGGCCTGCTTCATCAGATAGATGCGGCCCCGGGGGCCCATCAGCTCCTCGCCGGTGAGCAGGTAGGTCGGGCAGGTGGCGTTGCACATGCCGCAGTGGACGCAGGCTCGCAGGGCGGTCTCGACGACCTCGCGGGCCTCTCCGGCAAGGGTTTCGGGCAGGCGGGTTCGCATTCAGAGCTCCGCGTACATCCGGCCAGGGTTGAAGAGGCCGTCAGGATCCAGGGCCGCCTTGACCCGGCGGTGCAGGGCGAGGAGGGACGGCGGCAGGGGCTGGAAGGCGGGCCCCGCCGTTCCGCGCACCCGCTCGATGTGTCCGCCAAGGGCCGCGGCCTGGTCCCAGGCCTGGGCTGAAGGTGTTTCCGCGGCCAGCCAGCGGACCCCGCCGCCCTGGTCCCAGGGCAGATCGGCGAAGTCCCCGGCCGGGCCTGTCCGGGGCAGGGCGATCCGCCACAGGCCCTCTCCCCGGGCGAGAACCGGATGGGTCAGGTCCCGGATGGCTTCCCAGTCGGCCAGATCCGCCGACTCGCCACCGATCCGGGCGGTGGCGGCCTGAACGCCTGCGCGTCCGCCGGACAGGCGCAGATGCAGCCTCTGACCGTCGTGGAAGGCACCCGACAGGGGCAGGGGGCGGCGCATCAGGTCGGCCACCTGCTGGAGGGCCTCCCCCGAGGACAGGTCCAGGACCCGGGCGGCCTCCACCGCGGGACGAGGGACGACCCTCAGGGAGATGTCGAGGAGGACGCCGAGGGTCCCATGGGCACCGGCCATCAGGCGGAAGGCGTCGAACCCCGCCACGTTCTTGAAGACCGTGCCGCCGAACCGCAGGACCTCGCCCTGGCCACTTAGGATGCGGGCACCCAGGACGAAGTCGCGCAGGGCACCGGTGAAGGGCCGCCGGGGGCCCGACAGTCCTGTGGCCACGGCACCTCCCAGGGTTCCGCCGGATCCGAGGCGCGGCGGCTCAAAGGCCAGCATCTGGCCGTTCTCCGCAAGCAGGGCCTCGACTTCCGAGAGGGGCGTTCCCGCCCGGGCGGTCAGGACCAACTCGGCCGGGTCATAGGCGACTACGCCCCGGTGCCCGCTCATCTCCAGCGGGGTTGCGGACACGGGCCGGCCCATCCCGGCGTGGGTCTCGCCCCCGCGGATTTCCAGCGGACGCCGGTCCGCCGCCGCGCCCCGCACCGCCTCGGTCAGGGTGGCCGTCAGGTCGGCGTCAGAACCGTTCGAGGTGGGCAAAGGGCAGGGCTCCCTTGTGGACATGCATGCCGCCGTACTCGGCGCAGCGGGCGAGGGTCGGGATGGCCTTTCCGGGATTGAGCAGGCCGAGGGGGTCAAAGGCGGCCTTCAGGGCGTGGAAGGCGTTGACCTCGGCCGAGGTGAACTGGACGCACATCTGGTTGATCTTTTCCCGGCCGACCCCGTGTTCGCCGGTGATCGAGCCGCCCACCGAGACGCAGAGCTCAAGGATGGCACCGCCCAGGGCCTCGGCCTTCTCCAGGTCGCCCTCCAGATTGGCGTCGTAGAGGATCAGGGGGTGAAGATTGCCGTCGCCAGCGTGGAAGACATTGGCGACCCCCAGGCCATGGACCTCCGCCAGCCGACCCATTTCGGCCAGGACGAAGGGCAGGGACTTCCGCGGGATGGTCCCGTCGATGCAGTAATAGTCGGGCGCAAGTCGTCCCATGGCGGGGAAGGCGCCCTTGCGGCCCGCCCAGAAGCGTCGGCGCTCGGCCTCGTCGCGGGCGACGCGCACCTCCGTGGCCCCAGCCTGCCGAAGGAGGCCGGAGACCCGCTCGATCTCCTCGGTCACGTCCTCGTCCTGGCCGTCGATCTCACAGAGCAGGATGGCCGCGGCATCCCGGGGATAGCCAGCACCGGCGAAGTCCTCAGCCGCCCGAAGGGCCGGGCCGTCCATCATCTCAAGCCCTGCCGGCACCACCCCAGCCGCCATGATGGCCGCCACCGCCCCGGCCGCCCGGCCCACGTCGTCGAAGGCGGCGAGGATCAGCCGGGTCGTCTCGGGAAGGGGCTGGAGTCGCAGGAGCACCTCGGTGACCACGCCCAGGAGCCCCTCGGAACCCGTGAACAGGGCCATCAGGTCGTATCCGGCGGCATCGCTTGCCGGCCCGCCCAGGGTCAGGATCTCGCCGTCAAGGGTGACCACCTGGGCGGACAGGATGTTGTGCACGGTCAGGCCGTATTTCAGGCAGTGCACACCCCCTGCGTTCTCCGCGACATTGCCGCCGATGGAGCAGGCAAGCTGGGAGGACGGGTCCGGGGCGTAGAACAGGCCATGGGGTGCCGCGGCCTCGGAAACCGCCAGGTTGCGGACCCCGGGCTGGACCCGGGCAGTCATGGCGGCGGGGTCGATCCCGAGGATGCGGGAGAACTTGGACATGACGAGAAGAACGCCTCCCGGGAAGGGAAGGGCGCCGCCGGAGAGGCCGGTGCCTGCGCCCCGGGCCACCACCGGGACGCCGAGATCCCGGCAGGCCTTCAGGACTGCGGCCACCTGTTCCACCGTCTCCGGCAGGGCGACGGCGGCGGGGAGGGCGCGGTAGGCGGGCAGGCCGTCGCTCTCGTAGGGGCGGATCGCCTCCAGGCGGGTCAGGAAGCCGCCAGCCGGGAGAAGGGGCTCCAGCCGCGCACGCAGGATGGCGGGATCCACGGCGGGAAAATCAGCGTCGAGTCGCGGATCAAACGTGTCGAGCATCTCGGCTTTCCCGGGCGGTGGGTTTACATAGCGCCTGAACCGGGCCGCGCCACAAGGAATGCGCGCCCCCGCCAGGGAGAGCGAAATGGATCTGGGACTCAAGGGCAAGAACGCCATCGTGACGGGCGCCACCCGCGGCATCGGCCGGGCGATCGCTGACCTCCTCGCGGACGAGGGTGCGAACGTGGCCATCTGCGCGCGCAAGGCCGATGAAGTCGCCGCTACGGTGGCGGCTCTCCAGGCCCGCGGGGTCAAGGCCTTCGGACAGGCTGTGGACATTGCCGACGGCTCGGCCCTGCAGGCCTTCGTCAAGGCGTCTGCAGACGCACTGGGCGGGCTGGACATCCTGGTCTCGAATGCCAGCGCCCTTGTCCAGGGTGCCCGCCCCGAGGACTGGAAAGCCATGTTCGAGATCGACATCCTTGGTGCCGTGAACGCCCTCGACGCCGCCCGTCCCTTCCTCGAGGCCTCAGCCCAGAAGACCGGGGACTCCGCGGTGGTACTCATCTCGTCGATCTCTGCCGCCGAAGCGACTGCGCCCTCGGCCTACGGTGCCATGAAGGCGGCCCAGATCCACTTCGCCAAAGGGGTGGCCCGGGAAGGGGCACCCCGGGGGCTGCGCTGCAATGTCGTCTCGCCGGGGACGGTCTTCTTCGAGGGCGGTGTCTGGGGAAACGTCAAGGTGGGCATGCCGGCCTTCTTCGAACAGATGCTCAAGCGCAATCCCACGGGCCGGATGGCCACCCCCGAGGAAATCGCCGCCGCGACGGTCTTCCTCTGCAGTCCGCGCTCGGCCTTCACCACCGGGGTGAACCTCGTGGTCGACGGGGCCATCTCCCAGCGGGCCAACTTCTGAGCCCTCAAGCCGGCCGGAGGGCGCGGGGGATGTATGACTATTTCGAGCTCGGCGTCGGACGGGAGCGTGAGGCCGTCGCCTTGGCGGCCGCGCGACTGAAGGCGTCGGCGGTCGCGCCCGTGGCCGTCTTCTCGCCCCTGCTGGGCTATCCCTCCAACACGGTCCTGGCCCTGTTTCCGGCCCTCGATGCGGATACGGCCCTGGCCGTCGCCCGGATCGAGGGTGCCGTTTCGGTCCAGAGTACGCGCCTGTCCGCAACTGCCCG
>CAIWHQ010000373.1 GCA_903912465.1 uncultured Alphaproteobacteria bacterium
AGATCCGCCTCGGACTGTCGGGCGCAATGCCGCGGACCCGGCCCAGGGTCCGGGCCAGGCCGGTATAGAAGCGCAAGTCGCGCCTGAGGGTCTCGAACATGCCGGGCCTGTCCTGGTCAGCAAAGATGCTGGCTGATCTGGCGGCTAATGGGTTTGGATTCAAGTCGCAGGCGGAGTCGCCATGCCCGCAACCTCGACGCGGTAACGGGCCCGAAGCTTCCGGATGAAGGCCTGGTTGGCCTGGGTCCGCCTGTCGGCCTTCCAGGCGTCGGCCAGATCGGAACGGACGGACTCAAAGGGCAAGGTCTCCGCCAAGGCCCGGCGCTCAACGCGGAGTATGTGCCATCCGTAGGCTGACTTCACAGGACCAATCCACTTGCCCTCCGGGGCGGTCTCGACCTGTCGCGAAAAGGCGGGACCATAGTCACGCTCAATGTCGCGAACCGCGGCTCCGGAATAGGACAGGGGCAGGACAAAGGTCTGCCCCGCCTCGGCGGGCCTGGGAAGGGACAGGGCGGCGCGGGCCTGGGCCTCGGAGCCTTCGGCGTCACCACTGAAGAAAATGTGGCGGAAGGTCACCGTCGCCGGGGCGACATAGTCCTTGGGATGGGCCTCGTACCAAGTCCGAAGGTCAGCTTCGGTGGGTTCGGGGACCCGCTCCAGGTCCTCCGAAGCGAAGGCCATCTTCTGGGCGAGGCGCCGTCGGATGATCAGATCTTCCCGGTCAAGCCCTAGCCGAACAGCCTCACGGGACAGGAGTTCCTCGTCAATCCGCTCGCGGAGCATGGCCCGGAGTTCGTCGGGTGTCGGGGGGCGCTGGGCCTGGGCCTCCCAGTAGGCGACCAGCTGTTGAAGTTCGGCCTCATCGATGCGCACGACCGGCCTCCTGAGGTCCCGGGCGACGGAAGCGACGACGAAGAGTGCCAGGCCGATCAGCAGGAACTGGGTCAGCGGCTCGCGAAGGATCGCCCTCGCGACCGGGGGCAGGGTCATGGGACGTCCTCAGGCCTTCGGATCATACCAGATGGGCGAGGACCAGGCCCGCTCCATGACCGTGGGCGAGAGGGCTGGGTTCGGCGGCGTGCCATTGCGCAGGGCATCCCAGGTCGACCAGCGGCAGGAGGGGTTCTCGAGCACCCGCACATAGTAGAAGGCCCGCTGCCGGGCGTCGAAGTTGGGATCGGTCCAGACCGTACGAAGCTCGACATCGCCCTGGAATCGCGACGGCGCACAGGTGGCCAGGTCGACCGTGGCGCCATTGTCCGGGCAACGTCCGGTCTTGGCATTCACGGCCATCCCGTCGGAGCAGGCCACGTCGTAGACCTTCTCCCTGGCGACGCCATTCTCGATCCAGCCCTTCACGATCTGGGCGCGTTGCAGGTAGCCGCCGTTGGGATCGCGCAGGCCCCAGACCAGGAAGCTGGGTGCCTTGCCCCTGGACGTCATCAGGTCGCCGCCCATGGGCACGCCATGGGCGTAGGCCTGGCGGACGGTGTCCGACCGGGTCAGGAGATCAGCGGGGAAGTCGTAGGAGGCGAAGAAGCGGACCCGCATCCGCGGCCCCGAGGTTGCGAAGGTCTCCCGGCGACGCAGGGCGTCGTAAATGGACTCCCGGGTGTTCTCCTCGGCCCAGACCCCGGCGAGGCCCGAAGCGCCCCAGTTCTGGAACCTCGGCGGGTCATTTTGCGCTGGGTCCCAGGTGCGGGCTCCGCCCGGCGGCACCGACCCTCTCAGGACCGGAAGGCCGTCGGATCGGCCGACCTTGGAGACATAGTTGCGCTCCTCCACTGAGCCTGGCGCGGCATTGTGGGTGTCGGACGAGCCGATGAAGCCGAATCGGTAGGGATTGATGCCCTTCTGCTCCTGCATCAGGAGGCCTGTCTTGAGCGCGTCCCGGACATAGCCGCCGGCGAACTTGGTCACCGGCTTGTTCGAACCGATGTAGCTCTCGAAGATCTCGAAGCCCGCCCATTCATCGTTCGGCGACAGGGAGGGGTGGGTCTCAGAGGTGCCCTTGATCTGGGTGATCTCGACCAGGGGCTCGTTGCGACGCCTCAGGTCGGCGTAGACGCGGTCCATGGGCGCCCCGTTGAACCGGGTCGACTCGAACATGGTCCCGTCGCTGCCGTTCGAGTTGTGGGGAATGGCGAGGGCCTCGACGCCCTTGGCCCGCCAGGTCTCCATGCGCTTCCACAGTTCCTCGGGATCGGCGGATTCGCGCGAGGAATAGGGAAGGTCCGGCACGTCCGCAGACTTGAAGATGACGTTGCGGTGCAGGTTGCGGCCATCGGGCGCCGAGGTGAATTCATAGCCGACGAAGGTTGTGAACCGGCCGGGGGCATAGTTCCGGGCCGCCGCCTCGCGGATTTCCTTCCAGGCCCGGGCATGGATGGCGGGGTCCTTGAACGCCTTCGGCGTAGAGTCGTCGCGCATGGTGCCGAGGAACTTGGCGAAGGCCTTGCCGATCTCCACCGGGTCGGAGCTGAACAGGGCGGAAACACCGGGAACCTTCGAGATGGCGGTGCCGGGGGTGTTGGCCTGCTCCATGGCGCCGATGAACTCGGAGTGGTCGGTGACCGCAGCGAAGTCCAGGGGGCCGCCGGCCAGGCGGATATCAAAGCCGGAGGCGTGGCCGATCGTCTCGCCCTTGGCGAAGCGGTAGGCATCGTCGGGCGAGGCCCGGACGTTGAAGATGTAGGCGTCGAAGGACAGCTTGGTGTGCACGTGAAGGTCGCCGAAATAGGCGTTTCGCTCGGGGTTGTATCCTGAGGTGTGCTCCGCGGCTGGCGTTTTGGGCGATGACGCCACCGCGGCGGGCCCGCTGACACTGAGTGCAACGGCGATCGCCGCGAGGGACACGCCCGCGATCGCCGAGACGGCGAGATTAACATTGACCCGCATTCCGCTTCCTCCCTCGGGGTCTGACCGCGATCGCAGCCGCCGCCCCGCTTCCTGGGCCCATATTGCGTCCGACGCCCCCCGCCTGTCAAAATGGAGGGGTGAACGCCACACGCTTCCGATCCCTTCCCCCGGCGCTGCGGGTCCTGGCGGCCCTCGGCGTCCTGTGCGCAACCCTTCTGGCGTCCAGCGGACCGGCGCGCGCCCATGAGGTGAGACCGGCCCTCGTCCAGATCGTGGAGTCGCCCTCGGGTGCCGCGGAAGTCACCTGGAAGCAGCCCGTCGCAGGCGAGGTGGCGATCCGCCTGTCGCCCCGTTTGTCCGGCGGCGCCCTGGACCGCCCGCCGGACTCCGAGACCGTCACCCAGGCCTACCGGATCCGCGTCTGGCGGCTGCCGGCTGACGCCCGTCTCGCCGGACAGACCCTGTCGGTCGAAGGACTGGACATGACGGTCACCGACGTCCTCGTGCAGGCCCGGCTGAGCCAGGGCGAGATCAGCACCGTGCTGAAGCCCTCCCGCCCCAGCCTCCGGCTGGCCGTCGACACGCCCGTGGGCACCGCCGTGCCAGCCTACCTCAGGATGGGGATCGAGCACATACTGACGGGGTTCGACCACCTGGCTTTCGTCCTGGGACTCCTGCTGCTGATTGGTCTGAACCGGGGGGTGGTGAAGGCGGTCACGGCCTTCACCCTGGCCCACAGCGTGACCCTGGCCGGAGCCGCCCTGGGCTGGGTGCAGGTCGATCCGGCGATGATCGAGGTCTTGGTGGCCCTCAGCATCGTCTTCGTCGCCCTGGAGCTTGTCCCCAGGCCCGGCCGACCGCCCAGCCTGACCCGGCGGCGGCCCTGGCTTGTCGCCCTTGCCTTCGGCCTCCTGCACGGGTTCGCCTTCGCCGGTGCCCTCTCCCAGATCGGCCTACCGAAGGATGCTGCCCCCCAGGCCCTCTTCCTCTTCAACCTGGGAGTCGAGATCGGCCAGCTGGTCTTCATCGCCGCTGCGAGCCTGGTCATTCTGGGCCTGCGGAGGCTCCGGCCCATCCTGCCCTTCGATACGGGGGCCCTGACGCAGCTTGCGCCGGCCTACGCCATCGGCGGCCTGTCGGCCTACTGGCTGATCGCCCGCCTGGCCGGACTGTTCTGAGGCGACCTCAGGCCGCGGTGCGGGCCGGGATGTCGTGAAGGTCGGCGGGCAGGCCTGCACCCATCAGGTCGATGAAGTTGTCGCGCCAGAATCGCCGGCGGGCGGACTCCGACACCCCCTCAAGCGACTCCCCGAACCGCTTCAACGGGTTCCGCCCGCCTTCGATGTGGGGGAAGTCGGACGAGAACATGCAGACCTCCTCGCCGGTGTTGGCGATGATCCAGGCGACGTCCTCGTGGGGATAGGGCGTGACGCGGAACTGCCGCTGCAGGATCTCGCTCGGACGGGCGGACAGGCGCTGGAGCCGCTCTTCCCGACCGAAGGCCGCCGCGCCGGAGTCCATGAACTTCATCAGGCTCGGGAGCCAGGACGCCCCCAGCTCGATGGCGCCGAACTTCAGCTGCGGGAACCGGTCGAAGACGCCATCGAAGACCAGGGCTGCCAGGGTCTGCCAGACGGCGACCGGGATGGTCATGAAGGACAGGCCGGTGAAGTTCTCTGCCCCGCCGATGAAGTCGAGGACCCGTGGCAGGCCATTCTCGAAATAGGCGGGGTTCATCTTTTCCTCGCCACCCACATGGAAGAGGACCGGCAGTCCGGCCTCCTGGATGAGGGCCCAGAGGGGATCGAGGCCCACATGGCTGGGACTGTGGCCGGGGGGGCAGCGCGAGGGGATCATCAGGCCCCGGCATCCCAGCTCGATCGCCTCCCGGGCGATCCGGGGTGCCGCCTCGATGTCGACCAGGGGCACATAGCCGGTAGGCAGGAGCCGACGGTCAACCGAGCAGAAGTCGACCATCATGCGGTTGTGGGCCCGGGCGCCTTCCAGGGCCAGGTCCACGCGACCCGCCTCCTCAAGCCCGTAATTGCCCAGGGCGTGGGTGGTGAAGACCAGCTGGCTGGCGAAGCCCAGCAGGTCGAGGGTGTGGGGCCGGTCCTGACGCCGGAAGGCACCAAGAGCCTGGTAGTTCTTGCGCAGCAGCAGGTTGGCTTCGTCGCCGGACCGGAACTCGGGATCGTCGTGCTGGGCGCGAGCCTTGTCCGCCCAGCCCGTCAGGTCATTGGGCTTGCGGATCGCCTCCGAGAAGGCCGTCCTGAGTCCGGGGTCGACATAACGGTCGATCTCTCCCGGAAGTTCCATGACATGCGAGTCCGCGTCATGGACCGTGAAACCTTCCACATAAGGCATGGTCGCCCTCCCCCGTCTGTTGTCTGACGACACTTCGGACCGGGGGCGCGGTCAAGTCAAGCCCCGCCCTGGAGGACGGGGCCCGAGGCCTGGCTCAGATCTGGGCCAGCAGATAGTCGGCGGCGGAGACCTTGAACTCGCCGCCAGCCTCGACGTTGAGCTGCTTTACCACGCCATCCACCACGTACATGGAATAGCGCTGGGAGCGGAGGCCCAGGCCGAACTTGGACCCGTCCATGGTCAGGTCCACGGCCTTGGTGAAGTCGCCGGCCGGGTCGGCGATCATCTCGATCGCGCCCAGCACATCCTGGCTCTCGCCCCAGGCCTTCATGACGAAGGCGTCGTTGACGGACAGGCAGACGATGGCGTCGACGCCCTTGGCCTTGAGATCGGAGGCCAGGTCCTTGTAGCCGGGCAGGTGCCGGGCTGAGCAGGTGGGGGTAAAGGCCCCGGGGACGGCGAAGAAGGCCACCTTGCGGCCCTTGAAGATCTCGTCGACCGTGGTGGGCTTGGGCCCCTCGGCGGTGCCGGCAATGAGGTTGGCGGCGGGAAGCGTGTCTCCGACCTTGAGGGTCATGGGCCTGTCTCCGGGCTCTGTTCTGGGGGGAAGGGCAGAGATAAGCCCTTGGCGCGGGCCTGCAATGGAGAAGTTTGATCCGGCGTCTTGAAACCGCCCCAAGGTCGTCGGAAAATCTGCCGATGGATGCAGCGGAATACCTTTCAGGCCAGGTACTGATCGCCCTTCCGGCGATTGGCGACCCACGCTTCGAGCGCGCTGTCGTCCTCGTCTGCGCCCATGACGCCGAGCACGCCATGGGTCTGGTCCTGAACCGGAAGATCACTGGCCTGGCCCTGGGCGCGGTGCTGGAAAAGCTGTCGATCGCCTGCCCGGAGAGCCGCCGGGAAGAAGCTGTCCTGCTGGGGGGACCCGTACAGCCGGAGCGGGGATTTGTCCTTCACACGCCAGACTACCGGTCCGGCGACGGGGCCACGATGGAGGCCGGGCCGGGCTTTGCCTGTACGCCGACGCGGGAGGCGCTGGAGGCCATCTCCCGGAATGATGGAAGCCCCCGGCGCGCGCGCCTGGCCCTCGGCTATGCCGGCTGGGGGGCGGGACAGCTGGAGGGCGAGATCCGGCGAAACATCTGGCTGACCTGCCCTGCGGACGAGGCCCTGGTCTTCGGCGTCCGCGAGGAGGATCTCTGGGCAGCAGCCCTCGGCCGGCTGGGGGTCGATCCGTCCTTCCTCACTGCAGAGGCCGGCGAGGCCTGAGGCCTCAGCCCCTGGGCTTCACCGGGGCGGCACCGTCCACATAGCATTCGTTCAGGTAGACCTCGGCCTCCTGCGGCGAGAGGGCGGGGGCGTAGCCGTATCCCTGTCCGTAATTGCATCCCAGGGCGCGCAGCCGGCGGGCGATCTGGGCGCTTTCCACACCCTCGGCGACGACTTCGAGCGACAGGTCACGGCCCAGCTTGATCACGGAGGAGACGATCTTGGCCGAGCCTTCGTTGGTGGCCATGGTGCGCACGAAGTAACGGTCGATCTTCAGGGTGTCGAAGGGCAGCCGCGCCAGGTAGCTCAGGGACGAGAAGCCGGTGCCGAAGTCATCAAGGGCCAGGCCTGCGCCGGCCTCCTTCAGTGCGGTGAGAATGATCGCGGCCTGATCGGGATCCCGCATCACGTCATTCTCGGTGACTTCCAGCTTCAGGGCGCCGGGTGGAAGTCCAGTCTCCTTGCGGATGCGGATGATGTCATTGACCAGGCCGGGACGGTACACCTCTGAAGTCGACAGGTTGACCGAGACGGTGAGCTCGCCGGCCGCCCAGTGGTCGTGTCGCCAGCGGGCAAGCTGCACGGCGGCGTCGCACTGCATGTAGGCCCCAAGCTCGCTGATCAGTCCCATCTCGTCGCAGAGATCAAGGAAGGCGTCCGGTGCGAGCAGGCCGCGGCGCGGGTGGTTCCACCGGACCAGGGCCTCGAAGCCCGACAGGGCGCCTGTGGTGAGGTTGACGATCGGCTGGTAGTGCGGGCGCAGCTCGCCTCGACCGATGGCCCCCCGCAGGTCACCCTCCAGGGCCAGGCGAGACAGGCCGTCCGTCTCCAGGGTCCGGCCGTAGGAAACGGCAGATCCCCTGCCCTCCGCCTTGGCGGTCTCGACGGCCAGTTCCGCCCGCCTGAGAAGCTCGGCAGCGTCTGCGCCCTCGCCGGAGGGGATTTCAACAGCCCCCAGGGACAGCGTCGGATGGATGTCGAGGCCCGAAATCCGCAGGGGTTGTTCCAGGGCTTGCCGCAGGACCTCTTCCGGCCCGGGACGACCTCTCGGGGTCAGGACGGCGAACTCATCCTCCCCTACGCGCGCGGTCAGGGCTTCGGAAGGAAAGGCCGCTACAAGCCTGCCGCCCAGGGCGGCGAGGACAAGGTCGGCGCGTTCATGGCCCAGGGCCTCGTTAAGGCGTCGGAAGCGGTCCAGGTCCGCGACCACCAGCACCTGGTCTGCCGCCCCCCCAAGTCTCTCCTGGGCCAGGCTGACAAAGGTGCGCCTGTCGAGAAGGCCCGTCAGGCCGTCCAGTCCAGAGACCGAGATCCGGGTCTCCGCTGCGACCATTCCCGCAGCCCGCACCCCATCCTCCAACCACACGCCGCGCCAGAGGCCCTGTTCTCCACCCAGCATGCGCAGTCGCAGTTCGACAGCCGTCCCCGGCGGCTGGACCCGGAGGAGTTCGCTGGCGACCGCCCTGTCCTGGGGTTGGGTGAGGGCCTTGAGCGCAGCGCCCGAGCCCTCAGGAACCAGTGGCCCGAGTCCAAGGGGGCGGGCGGCCCCGGTAAAGCTGATCCGGTCACGGTCCGGCTCCCAGAGCCAGAGCGCCACAGAGGCCGCTCCCAGCGCCTCGAGCGTCGCCGTCGCGTCCCAGATCCAACGGTCGTTCGACATCCGGTCTTCCGGTCAGGCGCCAAGGGACCCTTCCGGGGCCGCAGCGCGATGCGGCGGCCCGATGAGCCCGAAAAGGACATGATCACGCCATTCGCCGTTAATTTTCAGATAAGCCTGTGCGTGGCCTTCCTCCTGGAAGCCCGCCTGGCCGAGCAGCCGGCGCGATGGGGCGTTCTGTGGAATACAGGCGGCCTCAAGTCGGTGCAGGGCCAGGGAGCGGAAGGCGAAACTCGAAAGGGTCCTGACAGCTGCCAGGGTCAGGCCCTGGCGGGTATAGGGCGCGCCGCACCAATACCCGACCGTGCCCATCTGGGCGACGCCGCGGCGGATGTTGGACAGGGTGATGCCACCTGTCAGGGCACCGTCCGCCTTCCGGAACACCAGGAAGGGATAGGCCTGGCCGAGGTCGATGTCGCGGGCATAGGACGCCAGCCGCCTTCGCCAGGCGGCCCGCGTGAGATCGTCCTCGGGCCAGGTGGGCTCCCAGGGCTGAAGGAAACTGCGGGAGGACTCGCGCAGGTCGCGCCATTCCGGGAAGTCGGAAGGTCGCGGGGGACGAATCTCGATCCCCTCGCCCTGTAGCCGCAGGCCATCGCCCGGCGTGATCCAGTCCAGAAGCGCCATGCTGGCAAACTCCCGGGTTTTCCGGCCCCGTCAAGTCGTCCGGGTGCCTGCCGGCGCAGCGCGGGCGAGGCGTTCGCGGAAGACCTCCGCCGCCGGATGCGCCGCGCGCGGCCCGAGAACGGCGGCGGCCGCCTGTCCGGACGCCAGGATCCGGCTGCCTGCGCGCCGTACCGCCGCCGCGTCGCAGGCGTCGATCCGCTCGCCGATTTCCGACAGGGTCAGTGGCCGGCCGAAGGTCAGCACCTGGGTCGCGGCCTGCTCGGCGCGGGACAGGAGCGACTCCGCGGCCATGAAGAGACCCGCCTTGAGCTGGGCGCGGGCCCGGGCTAACTCCGCCTCCCGAGGTGCATTCGCCAGATCGATCATCTGGTCCGCCACCAGGGACGCCACCTTGGACGCTCTGCCGGCCTCGCACCCGGCGAAGACCCCGATCATTCCGCAGTCCGACCAGTACTCGCCCCAGGCGTCGACCGCATAGGCGAGGCCACGCGCCTCCCGCGCCTCCTGGAACAGCCTTGAGGCCATTCCGCCGCCCAGGCACTCGGCGAAGACCTGGGCCGCCCAGGCGTCGGGATCGCCGACCGCCAGGCCCGGGGTGAGGAAGACGAGGTTGGCCTGCTCGAGATCCCGGTCACCGGTCCGCGCGCCGCCGGTGAACCGGGCGGGCTCCGGTGGCGGCGACGGCATGGCGGCAGGTTCCGCGCTGCCGAAGTCGCGCTCTGCAAGGCGGAGGAAGGCGTCCTCGTCCACGGCACCAGAGACCGAGATCACCAGGCGGTCGGGGGCGTAGAGACAGGCGCGCCAGTCAGAGAGCGCCGCCGGCGAGGCCCGGCGCAGGCTCGGCCCGTCACCCAGAATGCAGCGTCCGAGAGGCTGGTCGGCAAAGGCCGCCGACTGGGCCATCTCGAAGACGAGGTCATCGGGTGCGTCCTCGGCCTCGGCGATCTCCTGCATCACCACCCGCCGCTCCCGCGCGAAGTCGGAGGGATTCAGGGTCGGACGCAGGAGGATATCGGACAGGAGGGCGCTGGCGCCCTCCAGGCCCTGGGGCAGGGTCCGGACGTGGAAGACCGTGCGCTCGAAACCGGTCTCGGCGTTCATCTGGCCGCCGTCCGCCTCTACCGCCTCGGCGATCTGCCGAGCGGAACGGCCGCCCGCGCCCTTGAAGACCATATGCTCCAGGAGGTGGGACCAACCCGACTGCCGGCGGGTTTCCCACCGGGCACCCCGGCCAGCAGCCACGACCATGGCGACGGTCTGGAGCCTGGGAACGGGATCACAGACGAGACGGACGCCGTTGCCGAGGGTGTGAGTGCGCGCCAGGTCAGGCCCCTGCAAAGGCCCGAACATAAGCGCTTACAAGGGCGGCGTCTGCGGCGATCGATTCATAACGCTCGGGCCGTCCCGCCAGGGCCTGCGCCCTCTCCGGGGCCGAAGGCGCACGCCCCGTGGCGGCGAGGACGGCTTCCGGGAACTTGGCGGGATGGGCAGTGGCGAGAACGACCGTAGGTCCTGTCCCCGGGGACCGGCGAAGGGCCGACAGGGCGACGGCGGTGTGCGGATCCACGATCTCGCCGGTCTCGGAAAGGGCCAGGCGCATCGCCTCGGAAGTGGCGGCCTCATCGGTAGCCTCGCCCGCGAACAGGCGGGTCATGGCCTCGAGGGCCTGCGGGGGGACCGAAATGGACCGGCCCTCGGCAAATCCCCGGAAGGCTTCCGCGGTGGCGGGTCCGTCCCGGTCAACCGACTCGAAGAACAGCCGCTCAAAGTTCGAGGCCGACTGGATGTCCATGGCAGGAGACTGGGTCTCGGCCACC
>CAIWHQ010000374.1 GCA_903912465.1 uncultured Alphaproteobacteria bacterium
GGGGGGCCTTTCTCCACATGCTGGCCGACGCCGGGGTCTCGGCCGCCGTGGTGATCGCCGCTGGCCTCATGCTGCTGACTGGCGGCCTGCATTGGCTCGATCCGGTCCTCAGCCTCGGCATCGTCGCGGTCATCCTCGCCGGTGCCTGGGGCCTCCTGAAGGAGTCCGCCGCCATGGCCCTGGATGCCGCCCCACCGGGCATCGATCCAGCGCAGGTCCGGGCCTTCCTTGCCTCAAGGCCCGGAGTCGCCGAGGTGCATGACCTCCACATCTGGTCCCTGTCGACGACTAGGGTCGCCCTCACCGCCCACCTGGTCCGTCCCCAGGCCGGGGATCCGGACGCCTTCCTCGCCGAGACCAGCCAGGCCCTTGCCGGGACCTTCGGGATCCATCACGCCACCCTGCAGGTCGAGACCGGCACCCTGGACTGCCACCTGGCGCCGGACGAGGTCGTGTGACCCTTCCCCAGCGCCTCTATGGCCTCGCCACCTGGCTGGCCTCTCCCCTGGTCCCGGCCCTCCTGGCGCGGCGGGCGAGGGCGGGACGGGAAGATCCCGAGCGGATCGGAGAGCGGCTTGGGCGAACTTCCCAACCAAGACCGCCCGGTCCCCTCGTCTGGCTGCATGGCGTCAGCGTCGGCGAAAGCCTGTCCCTGCTGGCTCTTGTGGAGGCCCTGGCGAACCTTCGACCCGATCTCACCCTCCTGGTCACCTCGGGCACGCGGACCTCCGCCGACCTGCTGGCGCGGCGACTGCCGGCGGGCGTCCTGCACCAGTACGCGCCGGTGGACACGCCCGGCGCGACCCGGCGCTTCCTCGATCACTGGCGGCCGGACGCCGGGATCTTCGCCGAGAGCGAGCTCTGGCCCAACCTCATCGAGGGCGCGAGACAGCGGGGCGTCCGACTCGCCCTGGTCTCGGCCCGGATCACCGAGGCCACGGCCCGGTCCTGGTCACGCGCCCCCCATACCGCGCGGCGGCTCCTGTCCGCCTTCGAGATCCTCCTGCCCCAGGACCCGGCTTCAGCGGACCGCCTGATCGCCCTCGGCGGGACCTGCGGCGAAATCCTGAACCTGAAGCGGGCAGGATCGCCCCTGCCCTTCGACCCACAGGCCCTCGAGGTGCTAAGGGCCGCCGCGGCAAACCGGCCCGTCATCCTCGCTGCCAGCACACATCCGGGCGAGGAGGACCTCATCGCGCAGGCTGCAGACGGCCTGGGTACCCTCCTGGTGATCGCGCCCCGACACCCGGAGCGCGGCGAGGCCATCGCGCGGGATCTCGGCGCGCCCCGACGGGCCCTTGGCCAGGTGCCCGGCCCTGGAGACGCCATCTGGATCGCTGACACCCTTGGCGAGATGGGCCTGCTGTTCCGCCTCGCTGACGTCGCCGTCATGGGCGGCAGCTTCCCTGGGGGAATCGGCGGTCACAACCCGCTGGAGCCGGCCCGGCTGGGCACACCCGTGATCACAGGCCCGGACATCGCCAACTCTGCGGACGTCTATGCGGAGATGCTTGACGAGGTCTGCGCCCTCCTGGCCAGGGACGGTGCCGACCTGCGCCGCAAGCTTGCCGGCCTGGTCGCCGACCCGGTCCTGCGCCGGCGGATGCGCGAGGCTGCCCTCGTCTATGCCGGTCGACAGGGTCAGGCCCTGGAGACGGCCCTGGGAGCGATTGCCGCCCTGCTCCCGCCGCCCGAAGGCAAGGGAGGTGAGGCATGAAGCTCCCGACGCCGCGCTGGTGGTATCTGCGGGAGGGTCGCCCCGGCCCCCTCCTGCACCTCCTCCTGAAGCCCCTGTCCTGGATCTGGACGGCTGCGGGTGCTCGCAGGCTCGCCCGCGGACGGCCTGTCGACCCCGGCGTCCCGGTGATCTGCGTCGGCAACCTTACCCTCGGCGGAGTCGGAAAGACCCCCGTGGTCGCAGCCCTGGCAAGGCGGCTGGCGGAGTCCGGACGCCGGCCCGCCATCCTGTCCCGGGGCTATGGCGGGTCGCTGGCAGGCCCGGTGCAGGTCGACCCCGCCCACCATGCGGCCGGTGACGTGGGTGATGAGCCCCTGATGCTGGCGTCCGCCCTGCCTGGCGTCGCTGTCTGGGTGTCCCGGGACCGGGCAGCGGGCGCCCTGGCGGCGGCCCGTGGGGGCGCGGACGTCCTCCTGATGGACGATGGCCACCAGAACCCTTCCGTCCGCAAGACCCTGTCCCTGGTGGTCTGCGACGGCGAGACGCGGGACGGGGAATGGCCTCTCGGCGACGGCGGCGTCTTCCCCTCCGGCCCGCTCCGCGAGCCCTTGGCGGCGGGTCTGTCGAGGGCCGATGCCGTGATCCTCCTGATGCCTGCAGACCTCGCAGCCCCCGATCCTGAGCTGGTGGCGGCCCTGTCAGGGCCTCCCCTCCTCACAGCCCGCCTGGTGCCCCAAGGTCCGCCCCCCGCCGGGCGGCAGGTCGGCTTTGCAGGGATCGGCAAGCCCTGGAAGGTGGAAAGGGCCCTGAGGGCAGCGGGTTGCGACCTGGCCGATTTCGCCGCCTTCCCGGACCATGCGCCCTGGACACCCGCGCGCCTGAAGGCGCTGGAGTCCCTCGCCTCTGCCCACGGGGCGGGCCTGGTGACCACTTCGAAGGACTGGGTCCGCCTGCCACCAGACTGGCGGGACCGGGTCACGCCCTGGCCGGTCGCGGTAGGCTTTGACTCCCCCGTCGACCTCGACGCCCTCCTGGCCCGGCTGCCGCCAGGCTGAAGCGGTTCAGGCGCCCGCGCGCTGGGCGAAGTGCCAGGCCGCCGTGGCCAGCTGCGGGACGCGCTCTTCCATGGCGGCGGCCTGCGGGCTGTTGGCGGTGCCATCCCGGGCGCGACCGACAATGCCCTGGCAGATGCCCGCCAGGCGGAAGAGGTTGTAGGCAAAGAACCAGTCCACGTTCGGGACCTCGGAGCGCCCGGTCAGCCGGCAGTACTCGGCCACGGTTTCCTCGACAGTGGGAATGCCGTGCGCCGTCAGGTCCGGGATGCCGGCGATGGTCCCGTTCAC
>CAIWHQ010000375.1 GCA_903912465.1 uncultured Alphaproteobacteria bacterium
ACTCAGCCCGCTGTTGGCGACCCGATCAACGGCCTCCCGCTTGAACGATTCCGGAAACACCCGGCGTTGAACACTCATCAGACACTCCTCTCCAGCTCCGAAAAGCTAGCATGGGTGTCCACTGAAACGAGGGAGGATCAATCGTGCCCCGTTCAATCGCCGTAGCGGCTTTGAACTCTGTGCGAGAAGCCTGCTGAAGGAAGTGGAGGCGCAGGTCGCGCGAGGTGAGCGGACGCCCGTCAAGATCACCAATGACCGCAATCGCCTCGAAGCCGACCTACTGCCCTACTTCGGCAGGTACGAGATCGCCGACATCGATTACGCCTGCATCTCTGGCTACATAAACGGTCTGGCGACGCCTTCCCGACCCCTGTCGGTCAGCACCCTGAAGATCCACCTGTCTCACCTGAAAACCATCATGCGACATGCCCAGCGTATGGGTGTGATCACCGCGCAGCCTGCGTATCCGACCCTGAAGACCGTCGACACGCCCCGACCATGGTTCAGCGCAGGTGAGTACGGGAAACTGCACGCCATCTGTCGCACCAACATCGGTCGCGTCTTCATGAAGGCGGGCACCAAGGGCGAGCAGAAACGCAACATCACGATCTCTGAGGACCTCTACGATCTGATCCTCTTCATGACGAATTCGTTCATTCGTCCAAGCGACATCAAGGTGCTGCAGCACAAGCATGTGGCCGTCGTGCGGGGCGCAAACACCTATCTGCGTCTGACCTACCCACCGACCAAAGGGCACGGAAACCCCGTCGTCACCATGCCGCAGGCTGTGACCTTTTATGAGCGGCTGTTGGCACGTCAGAAAAAGATCGGGCTCGGAAAGCCCGAGGACCATCTCTTCCTGCCCCAATATGCGGAAAATCGAGACTACGCCCTGCGTCAGATGTCTCGTCAGTTCGACCAGCTACTGGCCATTGCCCAGCTCAAGACCAACGCCAATGGCGAGAGCCGCACGCTCTACAGCCTGCGCCATACCAGCATCATGTTCTGCCTGACGAAAGGCGATCAGGTGAGCTTGATAACCCTGGCTCGAAACGCCCGTACATCGACCGAGATGATCGATCGGTTCTACGCCAAGCACCTGACGGCGGAGATGAATATCGATCAGCTTCAAAGCCGCAAGATCCGAAAACCTGCTGTCGAGCAGGACGACGAATGAGCACCTGATGGTGTCGGGTAACCCGACAAATTGAGGCTGTGAAATCATGCCAAGCTGAGCTAGAGAGCCCGCCAAGCCGCTTTAGCTCAGCTGGTAGAGCATCGCATTCGTAATGCGGGGGTCAGGTGTTCGAGTCACCTAAGCGGCACCACCACTCCAGAGCCACTCTAACCAGGACACCGGCAGGCGAGCGGCGGAAGGGCCGTAACGCAGGTCGGCGCGTGGGTCCGGGCTGGGGAGCCTACCGCGAGGGATGGGCTCAGTGATGACGCTGGGAGCTCACGTCTAGGGTCCGGTTTCCGCACAGAAGCCAAGGACCGCTCTCGACCCAAAGCGGACGCGGGTGCGATCTGATCCCAAGGCATCGCGTCACCGTGGGGCCCCGGGCGGTTGTCATAAGTCGCAAAGCAGCGACGCGCGTCAGGTTTTGCGGCCTGCCTGCCCGAGATGGGTGTGCTGGAACGCGGCAGCATACTTGAGGCCGTATCCGGCCAGCCGGTCGAAACCGATATGCGCGATCCAGATCAAGGCGACGGACATGGCCAGCGCCTGACCGTCGACCACGCCCCAGGCCCCAAGCGCCGCAGGCAGGATATAGGAGTGGCCCAAATTGTAGACGACGGCCCCGACGCGGCGTCCGATCAGATAGCCGAGCATGGACAGGTCAGGGACCAGGAAGAGGACGGCGAACAGCATCCATCCGCTCCCGACATGGGTGTAGGCGGCCGAGGCCGCTGCCAGGACGAGCGCGCCTTCGAGTCTGAGGATCAACTTCGGTCCGCCTTGGACGTAGCCGCCCTTCTGGAGGGGCGTCGCGCGCTGGCGAGGAGCGTCGGCAGTCTCAAGGGCATCTTGGGCTAGGGTCGGCATCGGCTGGCTCCTTTGATCCGTCCCGTCCGGGGACGAGAGCACCATGGCTTGAAAGAGTGCTCATCGCGATTGTCTAAAGACGTCCATTGGTTCATACAAAATAGATGAACAAGCCGGTTTCGTGGGAGTTGCTGAGCAGTTTTCTGGCGGTCGCCCGAACCGGAAGCCTTTCCGCGGCTGCACGGGCACAGCGCACGGCCCAGCCTACGGTCCGTCGGCATATCGAATCGCTCGAAGCCGAGCTGTCCGTCGTTCTGTTCACCCGATCGCAGACCGGCTTGGCTCCGACGGATGCGGCGCGACAGATACTTCCCTATGCCGAGGCAATGGCCTCCACTGCGGAGGCCTTGGTCAGAGCCGCGTCCGCCGACGGGACGGTGGGCGGGACGGTGCGGGTTACCGGCAGCGAGATCATGGCGGCCGAGGTTCTGCCCGCTGTCCTTGCACCCGTGCTGGCGCGCTGGCCCGCGCTCGAGGTCGAACTGTCCGGCAACGACAGGAATGAGGATATCCTGCGTCGGGACGCCGATGTCGCGGTCCGGATGGTGCGACCCACCCAGGACAGACTGATCGCGCGCCGGGTAGGGGCGACGGTCCTTGGTCTGTTCGCCAGCAGGGCCTATCTTGACAGGCACGCCGCCCCCGAATCCCTCGGTGAACTCTTCGCAGGTCACCGGCTGGTCGGAGAAGACCGCAAGTCAGCGATGCGGGATGCCTTCACCGCCATGGGTGCCGAACCAGGCATGCTCCGGTTCGGCTTCAGGTCTGACACCGACAGTGCCCAGTTGGCGGCCATCGAGGCGGGCGTCGGCATCGGTGTCTGCCAAACGGCGCTGGCCGGACGGCGTGCCGACCTGTGCAGAGTGCTGTCCGAGGTGGAGTTGCAGCTGGAACTGTGGGTGGTCACGCATGAAGACCTTCGCGACCAGCCGCGGATAAGGGTTGTCTTCGACCAACTTGTCGAAGGCCTGACCCGCTACCTGTCCGCAACCGGGCTTGAAGAGCGTTGACAGGTTAACCGCTCCAAGTCGGAAGCCGCCCTACCCAGCGGCACAGAGAGACCTCTCGAGGGACGAACTCCAGCGATTCCTGGAGGCGTTTCAGGGGGGCAGATCAGTCCCGAGACTGCGTTTTGAAAAACTCCCAAACACGCTCTGCGCCGTCAAAGGATCGG
>CAIWHQ010000376.1 GCA_903912465.1 uncultured Alphaproteobacteria bacterium
GAAGGCGGCGGCCGTGCTTCGCAGTTCGGTATAGGCCGCATCGATGCGCGCCAGGGGACGCGAGGCGGCGCCCGCGATCCCGTCGGCGTTCCCCGTCCAGGGGGCGGACACGACAGCGGCGATCTGGGCAGGCGCGCGGTCCGCCACGTCGAAGACCAGGGTCTGGAAGGTGGACCAGTTGGTGACCAGGGCCAGGATGACCCCGATCCGGAGGGCAGCCGCGGGCGCCTCGGACAACTTCGCCCCGTCTGGCGCCAGGAGCAGGCGCCACCCGATCAGGGCGATGTAGATGGTCATGAGGGCCGTCAGGGCGATGCCGAACAGGCCCGACCCCTGGGTAAGCGCTTCGTAGCCACCCTGGGCGTAGCTGCGGCCCTGGCAATCCACGGTGGCGAGCACGCCCTCCACGAAGCCTGCGTCGAGATAGGACGGACAGGTCGCGATCATGGCGACGTCCTCCCCGCCATGAAGGGCTCCAGCCAGGCCGAAGGCGCATCCCCGACCTCGGCACGCAGCAGGTCCAGTCGCCGGACTGACCGCTCGGTCCCGGCAAGCACCTTCAGGGGACCGGAGAGCCCTGAAAGATCCAGGCGGGCGACCACGCTGTGGTCGCCGCGCTTGACCAGGAAGCAGCGGGAGGTGTCCGGCAGCGACCGGACCAGGGAGAACTCGTGCTCGGAAAGACCGAAGCCGTCGATGTATTCGGCGGGGCGGGCCCGGGCGTTGGGGAAGAAGATCTGGGTCGCAGCCTGCTCGATGATGGCCGAGGCGATCCGGCTATCGAGGGCGTCGGAGGCGCTCTGGGTGCAGAACCCGACCAGGCCGTTACGCTTCCGGATGGTCTTTTCCCAGTCCTTGATGCGCCGCACGAAGACCGGGTCATCAAGCGCCTTCCAGCCCTCGTCCACCACGAAGATGGCCGGGGAGCCATCCAGCCTCTGCTCCAGCCTGTGGAAGAGGTACATCATGGCCGGCGTGCGAACCGCAGGGGTATCCAGGATCCGGGTCATG
Source organism: uncultured Alphaproteobacteria bacterium (assembly GCA_903912465.1). Lineage (GTDB taxonomy): Bacteria > Pseudomonadota > Alphaproteobacteria > Caulobacterales > Caulobacteraceae > Phenylobacterium. The sequence continues at coordinate 1,012 of CAIWHQ010000376.1, forward strand.
TCGAAGCCCAGGATCCGGGTCTCGAGGTTCAGCAGGTCCTGTTCGTTGTCGAACAGCCAGGCATGCTCACCGCCATCGCACCAGGGTCCGAGGCGGAAGGCCAGGTCGCCGGGGGTCGGCCGGCGTCCACCCCGGAAGAGTTCGCGCAGGAACCGCAGCTGCCTGTGCGACTCGGGCTGGGCGTAGTTCGCATCGATGGCGTCGACGATGACCGCCCTGTCATCGGCGCTGAGGGCACCGCCGTCAGAGGACAGCAGCTGGGCAAGCCATTCCGTCAGGAAGGCGCGGTTCCCCGGCTCGTCGGGCAACATCAGGGGATTGAAACCACTGGGCTCGCCGGGACGCAGGATGTCGTAGCGACCGCCGATCGCCCGGATGAAGGGCTCGGCGCCCCGGTCCTTGTCGAAATAGGCCACCCGGGGCTTCAACCGCTCGGCCTGGGCCAGGAGGAAGGTCAGCAGAACCGTCTTGCCCGAGCCCGACGGGCCGATGCAGGTGAAGTTCCCCAGGTCGCCCTGGTGGAAGTTGAAGTGGTAGGGACCCGCGGCCGTGGTCTCCAGGACCGAGATGGCGGGCCCCCAGTGATTGCCTGTGGGTTCGCCCGTGGGGTGGTTGTGGAAGCTTGCCAGGCTGGCGAAGTTGCCGGCAGAAATGAGCCCCTTGCGGGCAATGAAGCGGAAGGCACCCGGGAACTGCGCCCAGAAGCCCGGTTCGAGGTTGGCGTCCTCCCGGACGGCCAGGGTGCCGGACTCGGCCAGGGCGGACTGGACGTCGGCGACGGCATAGTCGAGCGCCTCTAGGGTGTCCGCCTTCACCAGCACCGTGAGGTGGTGTTCGCCGTAGGCGCTTCGACCCGCGCCAACATCATCCCGGGCCTCGGAAAGTTCCGTCCTCAGGCTGAAGGCATCATCGTCTGCGGCCCTGAGCCGGCGGAGAGCCACGCCCATCCGGTCAAGGGCCGCCTGCCGGTCCTCGAAGGCAAAGCTCTCGGTCAGCACCATTTCCAGGGGAAGTCGCAAGACTCCGTCCAGGACTCCGGGCGCCGTCCGGGCGGGATAGTCTTTCAGTCCCACGACGGCACCAAAGGTCCGCTCACCGCCATGGCCGGTTCCGAACTCGACGGCGTCGAGGCCAAAGGTCAGCCGGCGTTGGCCAATGGCGGCGCCGATGTCCCCGGAGGGTTCGAGGACGGGGCGGCCCTCCCCGTTCAAGAGCAGGGCCAGGAACTCCGCCGGCTCAGAGTACCGGGTGCCTCCAGGCCCATCGTAGAGCCCAAGCGTCCGGACGCCGTAGGGCGACAGGGCGGACGAAAGCGCCTCCCGGGCAGCGTGAAGCTCGCGCAGGTCACGGGTAAGGTCTGTCTGTCGTGAACGCGGACCCTTGAGGATGCGCTCCACAAGGCCGGCCCGGCCCTGGGTGGGGCGCAGGACAAGGGACAGGAAGATGTCATTGACGAACAGGCGCCGCGTCTCGAGCTGCTCGCGCCAGCGCTGGTCGAGGTCAGCGCAGAAGGGATCCTCAGGCGGCGGCGGGAAGTCCGGGGTCACCCGGCGGCGGACAACGTGGTGCCACAGGGCCAGCCGGGAGGTGGCGGCGCTCCTGAGGACCGTCTCCCGCACCGCCTTGCGGTAGTTGAGTTCCTCGTCGGAGGCGGTCTCGAACGGGAAACCCTCGATATGCAGGGTCTGCACCAGGAGTCCGTCCTTCGTCACCACCGTCGAGGGGTCGACATGGCGCGTGAAGGGAATGCGGTCGAAGATGACCGCTTCCTTCGGCGACAGGAGTTGCGCCGCACGGGTGGTGATGAACCTGTTCACGGGGCGTAGGAGTTTCCGCCCCAGAAGCTGAAGTTCCGTGTCCTGGGACAGGTGCGGACCCGCGTGACCCAGATGTCGAAAAACCGGGGTTCGCGGATGGAACCGGCATAACCGATGGCGTGGATCACCAGGGCGGCCAGAAGCACCCAGAAGGACTTCGTGATCAGGAAAAGCTCGCCGGTGACGATCAGGTTGAGGATCGCATAGGTGTAGGTGACGCCGCCGATCATCTGGGGGCGCGTCAGGGCGGCGAAGACCGGATCCGAGGCCAGGCGGTTCATCCTACATGGCCCCGGCGAGGCCGCGGATCCCGGCCACGATCGAAACCGCCCCGAAGATGATGAAGGCGCCGACGATGACCACGACGCCGCGCCGCCACTCCATGCGCCCTGACAGCATCAGGAAACCGACCACGGCGATGGCGATCACGGCGGCACTGGTGGCGACGGTTCCCAGAAGCGTGCCCTGGACCCAGTTCAGGGCCGCGATCAGGGGCGACGAACCCGCAGGATCCGACTGCACCTGGGCCAGGGCTGGCGAGGACAGAACGGCGGAGGCGATTGCAGCGATGGCGGCTTTGCTCTTCATGATCCTACTGGGCTCCGAAGGTCTGGACACGAGGGATAGAGAGGCGGCTCACGATGGCCTGAACATAGGCCCGGGTTTCCGCAAAAGGCGGCACATCCCCGTAACGCTGCACCGCCTCGGGTCCGGCATTGTAGGCGGCGAGGGCCAGACGAACATCACCAAAGCGCCGGAGTTGGCGGGCAAGGTAACTCACCCCTCCATCGATGTTGGCGTGCAGGTCACTGGGGTCAACACCGAGATCGCGGGCGGTCTCGGGCATCAGCTGCATGACGCCCCTGGCACCCTTCGGCGACACTGCCGACTGGCGGAAGCGAGACTCCTGCCAGGCGACCGCAGCCGCCAGGCCAGGATCTACGCCATGCCGCGCCGCCGCTTCGGCGACCAGGCGGGGAACCTCAGCCCGCGCGGGATCGAGGGATGGCAAAGGGACGGAGGCCTTGACGAGGGTCTGGGCACCGGCGTTGGTGAAGACCATGGGACCGGAATAGGTGGTCACCACCCCATCATCGCCGATCTCGAGCACCTGGGCGGAGACCTCCCCGGCGAAGACACCCTGCGCCAGCAGAAGCGCACCCGCAGCGATAGCGATGGTCTTCACGAGGAATCCTGTCAGTGGCGACTTGGGCTGGGAAAAAGACGCCCCAAACGATAGCCCGAAATCCGCAATGGATCGATTACAAAGGATCGATGACGATTGGATGACACAGGCCCCGGCGAGGCCGGCGCGGCGAATGCGTTGGCTCGATGTCTACCCATTGGCCGAAATAGCCTGAAACGGGAGGCGAAAACATGACGGTCAGGGCCCTGAGGGGAAGACGAAGGTGGCGGAGCCTCTGGTACGGAACCCGCAGGACAGAACCTGAGGGCTCCAGGGCCTGGCCGACGGGATCGACCCCCTGGCCGGTCCCCCTGAAGCGCGCGCCCTAGGCCTTCGCCCCGTCAAGCATCTGGGTGAAGC
>CAIWHQ010000377.1 GCA_903912465.1 uncultured Alphaproteobacteria bacterium
CTCCAGCCCCTTGGCCGAGTGCAGGGTCATGATCTGGACGGCGTCAGCCTGGGGGCCGCGGTCCATGTCCATGACCAGGGAGACGTGCTCCAGATAGGCCTGGAGGGTGTCGAAGGCGTCCATGGACTGGACCAGTTCCTTCAGGTTCTCCAGCCGGGTCTGGGCGGTGGGCGTGCGGTCCGCCCGCAGGGCGTCGGTGTAGCCGCTCTCCTCGAGAATGGCCTCAGTCACCCGGGCGTGGTGGGTGTCGCGGGACAGGGCCGTCCAGCGGTCGAGGTCGCGCAGGAAGTTCGCCAGCGAGGTGCGGGTGCGGGCCGGCAGTTCGTCGGTGACGGCGGCCTCCCGGGCGGCGGCCAGGGCCGAGACACCCGAGGCCCGGGCGATCTGGAACAGCTTCTGGACCGAGGCCTCGCCAATGCCCCGGCGCGGGGTGTTGATGATGCGCTCGAAGGCCAGGTCGTCGTCCGGCGACTGCACGAGGCGCAAGTAGGCGTGGGCGTCGCGGATCTCGGCGCGCTCGAAGAAGCGCGGCCCCCCCACCACCGTGTAGGGGATGGACATCAGGACGAAGCGCTCCTCGAAGGCGCGCATCTGGAAGGAGGCCCGGACCAGGATGGCCATGTCGCGGTAGACGAGGGGCCCTTCGTCGCGCTCGCCCCGGCGGGCGCGCTCGATCTCCTCGGCCACCAGCCGGCTCTCGGCCTCGCCGTCCCAGACGCCGCGCACCAGGACCTTGGCCCCGCCCTCGGCCTCGGTCCAAAGGGTCTTGCCCAGCCGGCCCCGGTTGGCAGCAATCAGGCCCGAGGCCGCGCCCAGGATGTGGGCCGTGGAGCGGTAGTTGCGCTCCAGCCGGACGACCTTGGCGCCCGGGAAGTCCTTTTCGAAACGCAGGATGTTGTCCACCTCGGCACCCCGCCAGCCGTAGATCGACTGGTCGTCGTCGCCCACGCAGCAGACATTGCCCCGGGACTGGCCCAGGAGGCGCAGCCAGAGATACTGGGCGACGTTGGTGTCCTGGTACTCGTCGACCAGGATGTAGCGGAAGCGGCGGTGGTACTCCTCCAGGATGTCAGGCCGGGCCTGGAGCAGGGTCAGGTTGTGCAGGAGGAGGTCGCCGAAGTCGCAGGCGTTCAGGACCCGCAGGCGCTCCTGGTAGGCCCGGTAGAGGTCCTGGACCTTGTTGCCGGCAAAGCCTGCGCCCTCCCCGGAGGGCAGCTTCTCAGGCGTCCAGCCGCGGTTCTTCCAGTTGTCGATCAGGCCGGCCAGGGCCTTGGGCGTCCACCGCTTCACGTCGATGTTGGCGGCCTCCATCACCTGCTTGATCAGGCGCTCCTGGTCGTCGGTATCGAGGATGGTGAAGGTGGATTTCAGACCCACGATCTCGGCGTGGCGACGCAGGATCTGGGCGGCGATGGAGTGGACGGTGCCCAGCCAGCGCAGGCCCTCGGCCTCGGGACCAAGGATGGTGGCGAGACGTTCGCGCATCTCCCGCGCGGCCTTGTTGGTGAAGGTGACCGCCAGGATCTCCCAGGGCCGGGCCCGGCCGGTGGCGAGGATGTGGGCCAGGCGCGTGGTCAGCACCCGGGTCTTGCCGGTACCGGCGCCAGCCAGCACCAGGACGGCCCCGTCGACGGCCTCCACAGCCTCGCGCTGCTCGGCGTTAAGCCCCTTGAGGTAGTCCGCCTCGCTGGCGCGCAGTCCCGTGCTGGCCCTCTCGCTGAGGGTCAGGGGCCGATCTTCCCCGCTGTCATGTGATTCCGTCTCCGACATGGAAACCGATGTAGCACGCGCGGCGCGGGGGATTCAGCCCTTCGCCTGCAGGGCGACGACGCGGCAGGCCGAGGCAAGGGGGCGGTTCCCGCGCCCGGCGTCGATCTCGGCGACGAGGGCGGAGAGGCGCAGGCCCCGGGCCGCCGCCAGGACCTCCAGCGCCGTCCAGAATTCAGGCTCCATGGCCAGGGAGGTGGCGTGGCCCGCGAGGTTGAGGGAGCGTTTCC
>CAIWHQ010000378.1 GCA_903912465.1 uncultured Alphaproteobacteria bacterium
GGCTACACGGCCCGCTAGGCTGTCTGCGCCTTCCGGAAGGGCTGGCGCTTCCACTGGACGAGGGAGCGCCAGATCCATTCGAGGGGGCCGTAGCGGAAGTGGGCCAGCCAGGGTTGGCTCCACAGGAGGATCAGGGCCCAGACGCCGGCGACCACCCAGAGCAGTTGGAACCGTGACAGGTGGCCATAGAGGCCCAGGCCGTAGCCGCAGAAGACCAGGCTCGTGATCACCGAGGTCATCAGGTAGTTGGTGAAGGCCATGCGGCCCGCCGCCTCCAGTCGCGACACGAGGCCCCGGAAGAGGCCGGCGCGGATGATCAGCAGCAGGGCCGAGGCGTGAGCCAGGGCGATGAAGGGCCGGGTGATCGACTGCCAGACCATCAGCTCGTGAGACCGAAGAGGCTCGAAGCCCGACTGGTGCATCAGCCAGGCCAGCATGGCGGTGAAGGGCACGGCGCAGGCGTAGCCGAAAAAGATCAGCATCCCGTAGGCGCGTGTCGGCCACCCGAGCGAGAAGAATCCCAGCCGGAAAAGGCCCATGCCGATGAGCATCTGGCCCACAGCCTCGGGGCCGGCGTCGAAGGGAATGAGCACCTGTAGCAGGGAAGCGATCCTGGCACGGGCCTGCAGGGCCTCGCCGAACCCGCCGCCGAAGCCGGCGATTTCCTGCGCGTCGAAGCCGGAGGGCATGACGAAGGTCTGAGAGGCCCCGGCCCAGGCGGCCCGGGTCGTCTCGTCCGCCCCCGGTGCCATTGCAGCGGCCATCAGCGCCTTCAGGGGCTCAATGTCGCTGATGTGCCAGGCGAAGAGGGCGCCGAGGATGGCTCCGCCCAGGCCGATCAGAAGGTGGGGGCTCAGCCGGCGGAAGGGGAAGACCAGGGCGCCGGCAACGGCGTAGGTCACCAGGATGTCGCCGAACCAGAACAGGTAGGCGTGGATCATGCCGATGACGAACATCCAGAACAGCCGACGGTAGTGGGTCTGGGCGGGGCCCAGCCCTGAGCCGGATCCCGCCCGGCTGGCGATGAGCACGGTCGACGCCCCGAACAGCATGGTGAAGAGGGCGCGCATCTTCCCATCGGTCAGGACGTTGTTCACCGCCCAGGTCCAGAACTCGGCGCCCGTGACGCCCCCGGCATAGACGGGGTTGATGTAGGCGTAGGTGGGCAGGCCCATGCCGACGATGTTCATCAGCAGGATGCCGAGGACGGCGAAGCCGCGCACCACGTCGATGGAGAGAATGCGGTCGTTGGCCGTCTCTGACGTCGCGCCGGATGCGCTCATGGAAGGTTCCTCCCCTTGAGACATAAGGCTCCGCCCGACGGGTCCGGCTGTCAACCGATGCCGGTCCGGCCTCAGCCCTGCGGACGCGAGAGGAAGCCGATCGGGTCCTGGATGAATTCGCCGAAGCCGGTCAGGCACCCCTGCCAGACGCCGATGTGCTCGCGCATTTCGTCGCGGGTCCGCCGGCCGTTGAGGAGGACGGCGTACATGACGCTGGGCTCCCCCGAGGGGGCCATGACCCCCCGGCAGGTGAGCTGGCTGCGGTTGTAGTCGTTGATCTGCACCATGTTGACGCCCTTCCGCGCAAAGGCGGTGTAGAAGGCAATGGCCCGGCAGGAAGTGAAGCCTGCGTCGCAGCCCACCATCTGGGCACCGAAACCGCCGCCCGGCGTGGTCGCCTTCATGAAGACCTGGCCATCCACCTTGCGGGCGATTTCCGTGGACGCCTCCATGCCGGACAAGAGGGCGATGATGTCTGCGGGCCGGCGGGCGTCGAACGCACTGGACTTGGGGGCGGCGGCCTTTGAGGCGGCGGGCTTGGCGGCCGCTGACTTTGGACTGGCTGCAGGGGCTGCGGCGAGGGCTGGGGCTGAGCCCACCAGGGCCATCGCCGCGAGGACTCCCGCCAAGACCGCCGGCATCCTCCGCCCGCGGCTCAACACGCCTTGGTGATCCGTGGCTCTCAGCCGTTCCAAAACCGCGCTCCGATCCCTAAATGTCAACCGACACGCAGGAGAATGCCATGTTTCCCGTATTGACGGTCGGACTTCTTGTGCTCCTGGCCCTGATCGTCGTGCTGTCGACGATCAAGATCGTTCCCCAGGGCCGGGAATTTACGGTCGAGCGCTTTGGTCGGTATGTGCGGACCCTCCGCCCGGGCATCAACATCCTCACGCCCTTTATCGAGACCGTCCGCGCGCGCATCAACATGATGGAGCAGGTGCTCGACGTTCCACGCCAGGAAGTCATCACCAAGGACAACGTCACCGTCCAGGTCGACGCCATCGTCTTCATCCAGGTGATGGATGCCGCCTCGGCGGCCTATCGCGTCACCAACCTCGACTATGCCATCACCCAGCTGTCCATGACCAACCTGCGGACGGTGGTCGGCAACATGGAGCTGGACGAGGTGCTCAGCCAGCGCGACCAGATCAATTCCCGCCTCCTGGCCGTCATCGACGAGGCCACCAGCCCCTGGGGCGTCAAGGTGGCGCGGATCGAGATCAAGGACCTCCTGCCGCCGCCGGACATCACCAATGCCATGGCCCGCCAGATGAAGGCCGAGCGGGAGCGCCGGGCGGTCATCACCGAGGCCGACGGAGAAAAGCAGGCCGCCATCGCCCGGGCTGAAGGGGCCAAGCAGGCCGCCATCCTTGAGGCCGAGGGCCGCCGGGAAGCGGCCTTCCGCGACTCCGAGGCCCGGGAGCGCTCCGCCGAGGCCGAGGCTGAAGCCACGCGCATGGTCTCTGAAGCCATTGCCAAGGGCGACGTCAACGCCATCAACTACTTCATCGCCCAGCGCTATGTGGACGCCTTCGCCAAGCTGGCCGAGAGCCCGCAGCAGAGGACAGTGATCGTGCCGGCCGAAATGTCGTCGATGATCGGCTCCATTGCCGGGATCTCCGAGCTGCTCGGCGGCGTCCGGAACGAAACGAAGGGAGGCTGACCTTGGCGGCCCTGGCGGAAATCCTGACGGCCCAGCCCTTCTGGTTCTGGGCCGGACTTGCCGTAGCCCTCTTGGCCGTCGAGGCCGCGACCGGCTCGGGCTGGCTGCTGTGGCCTGCGGCGTCGGCCGGCGTCGTCGCCCTCGTCGCCCTGGTCCTGGATCCAGGCTGGGCAGGGCAGGCGGCCCTGTTCGCCGGGCTCACCCTGGTCACGACCTTCGGCGCTCGCCGCTTCTTCCCGAGGGGCGGTGCTGCCGCGCCGGGCGACATCAACGACACCGGCTCTCGTCTCCTCGGACAGTCGGCCCGGAGCGTGGCCGCCTTCCATCACGGCGAGGGTCGAATCGCCCTGGACGGCAAGGAGTGGGCGGCGGAACTGGAGGGCGGCGGCGCCCTCGCCGCGGAAGCTGAGGTGGAGGTCACCGGGATTCGCGGGGCGATCCTGCAGGTCCGTCGCCGGCACTGAGGGCCTCAAGGCTTCGGCGGAGATCGCGCAGGAAGGCCAGGCCTTCCCGAAGATAGTTGTCATTCAAATCAGTCTTGAGGCGATCTGTTCCAGGTCTCAGGGCCGCCGTCGCAGCCCGGGCCATCTCCGCGCCCTCCGGTGTCATGAAAACCTGCTTCCGACGCCCGTCGCGGTCGTCGCCCGCTAGCCGGATCCACCCAAGGGCCTCCATGCGCTGGAGCATGTGGGTCACCGCGCCCCGCGTGATCCGGAGGCGTGAGGCGATCTCCGCCGGCGCGGCCCCATCCCCAAAACGCAGGAAATCCCTCAGGACTTCAAAGTGTGTGAAGGACATGGGGGCCGGGAGTCGGGCCTCGACCGCGGCCCTCAGGGCGTGCTCAGCAGCGCCCAGCTCGTACAGGACCTCCATGTGGGGCGGATCCCAGGCGCGGGTCCGGACTGCGGCTTCCGACATGGAGGCTCCTATAGTTGCATAGACAACTATGAGCTGCGTCCTCTGGAACCGTCAAGGATCGAAGGGACCCTCAATCAATCCCCGGCGGGCCAGGGCATCGGCGCGCTCGTTGAGCTCGTGGCCGCTGTGCCCCTTGACCCAGCGCCACTGCACCTCATGCCTTTGCCGGGCCTCGTCGAGGCGGCGCCACAGGTCCTCGTTCTTCACCGGCTTGCGGTCGGCGGTCTTCCAGCCCCGCGCCTTCCAGTTCCGGACCCACTCGGTGATCCCGGTCCGCAGGTACTGGCTGTCCGTATGCAGTTCGACCCGGCAAGGCCGCCTCAGGGCCTCGAGTGAACGGATGGCCGCCATCAGCTCCATGCGGTTGTTGGTGGTGGCCGGATCTCCCCCGAAGAGCTCCCGCTCATGGTCACCCCACAGGAGGACCGCCCCCCAGCCCCCGGGCCCCGGATTCCCCGAACAGGCACCGTCCGTGTAGATCACCACGTCCGGCGTCATGCGCCGGGGCCGAAGAAAAGAAGATCGGTGGACTCCCGATGGACGGCGAGTTTTCGCTCGTACTCCAGGGGCGACTTGGGTCGGACGAGGGCGCCCTCAGGGACGGACCCCCAGTCGGCCAGCCGGGTGAGGAAGAAGCGCATGGCCGCTCCCCGGGCGAGCACGGACAGGGCGGCCCGCTCCGCCAGGTGGAGGGGGCGGCGAGACTCATAGCCGGCCACCAGGGCCCGGGCACTGGTCAGGTTGAAGCTGCCGTCGGCCTCGAAACACCAGGCGTTCAGGGCGATGGCGATGTCGTAGGCCAAGAGGTCGTTGCAGGCGAAATAGAAGTCGATCGCCCCGGCGAAGGCCTCGCCCCGGAAGAAGACGTTGTCAGGGAA
>CAIWHQ010000379.1 GCA_903912465.1 uncultured Alphaproteobacteria bacterium
ATGAGTTGGACGGGGCCCCCAACGACCTCGATCCGAGGCATGTGCTGCGCCGCGTCCTCGACCGCTATGCGGCCGATGGCCTGACCCCCGTCGCCGCCTGCGAGCTGGAATTCTACCTGGTCGACATGGCCCGGGGCCCGAACGGCGAGGTCCTGCCGGCGCGATCGGTCCGGACCGGTCGACGGCCCGAAGGCATCCAGGTCTACGGCCTGCCCGAGATCGAGGACCACGCGCCCTTCCTGCGCGAGCTCTGGGCCACGGCCGATATCCTGGGCCTGCCCCTCGAGGGCGCAATCTCCGAGTTCGCTCCGGCCCAGCTGGAACTGACCCTGCATCACAAGCCCGACGCCATGGCCGCCGCTGACGACGCCGTACGCTACAAGCGCGCCGTGAAGGGGATCGCCCCGCGCCACGGCTGCGAGGCCACCTTCATGGCCAAGCCCTGGGCTGACCGTGCCGGCAGTGGCTTCCACGTCCACCTCAGTTTTGCCGACGCCTCAAGCGGCAACCTGTGCGCCGACGACCGGCTCGAGGGCTCTGACCTCTTGCGGCACGCCATCGGTGGCATGAAGGCCCTGATGTCGGACTGCATGGCCATACTGGCGCCCAACGCCAACAGCTACCGGCGGTTCCGCGCCAATTCCTATGCGCCGGTGGCACCGACCTGGGGCGTGAACAACCGCACGGTTTCCCTGCGGGTGCCCGCCGGCCCGCCCATCACCCGGCACGTGGAGCATCGCGTGGCCGGGGCCGACGCCCATCCGCACCTGGTGCTGGCGGCCCTTCTGGCCGCCGCCCATCATGGCCTGACCCACCGGATCGATCCCGGCCCGCCCGTCGAGGGCGACGGCTATGCTGCCGCGGCCCGGGACGGGGTCCGCCTGCCCACGGACTGGGTGGCCGCCGTGGATCGCCTTGAGGCCTCCGAAGTCCTCAGGGACTATCTGGGGTCGCGCTTCGTGGACATGTTCGTCTCGGTCAAGCGCACCGAGCAGGACCGGTTCGGCGCCGCGGTCACCGCCCTCGACTATGACTGGTATCTGGGCAACGCCTGAAACCAGAGATCTTACGGCGGTTTCGGGATTGATCCCGGGGCGCAGGTGCCGTCTTGTTTCACCCTAGGTCTTCAGCCCCTGGGGAGAACTACCCGATGTCGATGTTTTCTGGACGCGGCGCGTCCCGCCGCAGCCTGCTAACCGCCCTGGGTGCCGCAGCGGTCGGGGTCTCCTTCACCGCCTGTTCGCAGCCGGGCGCGGCCCCCGCCGGGGGTGGGGAAGAGCCGAAGCTGAACTTCTACAACTGGGACACCTACATCGGGGACACCACCCTGGCCGACTTCAAGAAGGCCTCTGGCGTCGACGTGAACATGAGCCTGTTCGCCACCAACGATGAGCTGTTTGCCAAGCTGAAGGCCGGCAATCCGGGCTTCGATGTCATCGTCCCGTCCAACGAGTTCGTCAGCCGGATGACCGAGGCCAAGCTTATCCAGCCCCTCGACCACTCCAAGATTCCAAACCTTAAGAACATCGACCCCAGCTTCATGAACCCGGACTACGATCCGGCCCGGAAGATGTCCGCACCCTATACCTGGCTGGTCCTCGGCATCGGCTACCGCAAGAGCAAGGTGAAGGGCGTCCCGGACAGCTGGAAGTGGCTGTTCGATTCCGACGCCTACAAGGGCAAGATCGCCCTTCTGTCGGAGTCCGCCGACCTCATCCGCCTCGCCGCCAAGTACAAGGGCCAATCGGTCAACAACATCCCGCCCGAAATGGTGGCTGAGATCGAGAAGATGCTGGTCCGCCAGAAGCCCTTCGTGAAGGCCTTCCACGAGGACAATGGCCAGGACATGCTCCTGTCCGGCGAGGTTGACCTGGTCCTGGAGTACAACGGCGACATCGCCCAGATCATGAGCGAGGACCCGGACATCGGTTTCGTGGTGCCGAAGGAAGGCAGCCTCATCAACTCCGATAATCTCTGCATCCCGGTGGGGGCGCCGCGCCCCAATAACGCCCACGCCTTCATCAACTACCTGCTGGACGCCGAGGCCGGGAAGAAGATCAGCGAGACCATCCTCTATCCGACCCCGAATGCTGCGGCGAAGGCCCTGATGCCGGACAGCTACCGGAGCAACGCCGCCATCTTCCCGCCCGCCGACGTCATGGCCAAGTGCGAGTACGGCGCCTTCGAGGGGGCGGCGAAGGCCAGCTTCTACGAGGAAGTCGTGACCCGGGTGCGCGCCGCCTGACCTGACGCCGGAGCCCCGGGATGGAACAGCACTGGAAGTCGGCGAAGGGCCTGTTCGGCGCTGTCCTCGGCCCGCCGCTGTTCTGGCTGGTGCTGTTCTTCATGATCCCCATGGGG
>CAIWHQ010000380.1 GCA_903912465.1 uncultured Alphaproteobacteria bacterium
CCGGCCTTCAGGCCCTCGATCTTGCCAGCGTCCTTGTCGATGCAGGTAACCTGGTGGCCGAAGTCGGCAAAGCAGGCACCCGAGACGAGGCCCACATAGCCGGTGCCGATCATGACGACGTGCATGGCGCTCAGATCTCCTGGTTGTAGGCGCCGATCTCGGGGCGCCGGGCGAGCCTGGGTTTGACCTCTTCGCGGAAGAGGGCGCGCATGTCGTCCTCCGAGCGGGTGCTCTCGACCACGACGACGATCTCGGGCTTGTTGGAAGAGGCGCGGACCAGGACCCAGGAGCCGTCCTCCAGGGCCACCCGGACGCCGTTGACGGTGATCACCTCGGTGATGGCGCGGCCGAGGATGCGGCCGCCGTCCCGGGCCAGGGCCTCGTACTCGGCGACGATCCCGTCGACGGTGCCGTACTTGGCCTCGTCGGCGCAGTGGGGCGACATGGTCAGGCTGGTCCAGGCCTGGGGCAGGGCGTCCTTCAGCTGGGACAGGCTCTTGTCCGGGTTGCGGTCGAGCATGGCCAGGATGGCGGCAGCGGCGGTCAGGCCGCAGTCATAGCCGCGCCCCAGGGGGGCGTTGAAGAAGAAGTGGCCCGACTTCTCGAAGCCCGCCAGGGCGCCGATCTCGGCGGTCTTGCGCTTGATGTAGCTGTGGCCGGTCTTCCAGTAGAGGGTCTTGGCCCCGTTGGCAGCCAGGACCGGGTCGGTGGCGAAGAGGCCGGTGGACTTCACGTCGACGATGAACTGGGCGTCCGGGTGAAGGCCGGACAGGTCGCGGGCCAGCATGAGGCCGATCTTGTCGGCGAAGATCTCCTCGCCCGTGTCGTCCACCACGCCGCAGCGGTCGCCGTCACCGTCGAAGCCCAGGGCGAAGTCGGCGCCGAAGTCGCGCACGGCCTGGCCCATGGCCTTGAGCATTTCGTGGTCTTCGGGGTTGGGGTTGTAGCGCGGGAAGGACCAGTCGAGCTCGCAGTCCATTTCATAGACGACCGCCACGCCCATGCGCCGCAGGGCCTCCGGGGCGAAGGCGCCCGCCGTGCCGTTGCCGCAGGCGCAGACCACCCTGAGGGGCCGGTCGACGTGGACCCGGGCGGAGACGTCGGCGATGTAGCGCCCGGCCACGCCGGGAATGTGGGTCAGGGTCCCGCCGGGGCGGACGACGCCCAGGCCGCCGAGGACAATCGCCTTCAGCCGGGCCATCTCGTCGGGGCCGAAGGTCAGGGGCGGGGAGACGCCCATCTTCACCCCGGTCCAGCCGTTCTCGTTGTGGCTGGCGGTGACCATGGCCACGGCAGGGGCCTCGAGGTCGAACTGGGCGAAATAGGCCATGGGGGAGAGGGACAGGCCGATGTCCAGCACCTCGCAGCCGGCGGCCAGGAGGCCCAGGGTCAGGGCCTGCTTGATGGACTGGGAATAGGAGCGGAAGTCGTGGCCGATGACGATGCGCTTCTGGCCGAGCTCGTGGATGTAGGTCCCAAGGCCCAGGCCCAGGGCCTCGACGCCCAGGAGGTTGATCTCGGAGCCGAACAGCCAGCGGGCGTCGTACTCGCGAAAGCCGGTGGGCTTCACCAGGGGAAGGTTCTCGTGGTCGGGGGTCTGCGGGACGAGATCAGCGCGGGGGAGGGGCAGCATCGTCGCTCCAGTTCGATTCCGCCGCGCTCTTACGCCTTCAGGCCCGCCGCGGCCAGTGCGGGCGGATCACATCACCCCGGCGCGGAGCAGGTCATGGACATGCAGGATGCCCACCGGCCGACCGGCGTCGAGGACGAAGAGCACGTTCACCGACGGGGGCGGGTCGGTCATCAGGGCCAGGGCCTCGGACGCGAGCTGGCGCGGTGCGACCACCTTGTTGGGGCCGGGGGTCATGACCTGGCTGGCGGTGCGGTCCATCAGGCCGGTCATGTGGCGGCGCAGGTCGCCGTCGGTGATGACGCCGAGCAGGCGACCCTCCGGGCCCAGGACGCCGACGCAGCCGAATCGCTTCTCGGTCATGACCAGCAGGGCCTCGGCCATGCCGGCGTCGGGACCCACGAGGGGAATCTCGCCGCCGGCGTGCATGAGGTCGCCCACCGTGCGCAGCATGGCGCCCAGCTTGCCGCCCGGGTGGAAGGTGCGGAAGTCGCCGGCGGTGAAGCCGCGCCGCTCCAGCAGGGCCACGGCAAGGGCATCACCGAGGGCGATCTGCAGGGTGGTGGAGGTGGTGGGAGCATTGACCTGGCCCGTCGCCTCCTCTGCGGTGGCCAGGGCCAGGACCACGTCGGCGGCCCGCCCGAGGGCGCTGTCGGCCGCGGCGGTCAGGGCGATGAGCGGGATCTCGAACCGGCGGGAATAGGCCAGGACGTCAGCCAGCTCGCGATTCTCGCCGGACTTGGAGAGGGCCAGGATGACGTCGTCGCGGCTGATCATGCCGAGGTCGCCGTGGCTGGCCTCGTTGGCGTGGACGAAGGTGGCCGGGGCCCCGGTGGAGGCGAAGGTGGCGGCGATCTTGCGGGCCACGTGGCCGGACTTGCCGATTCCCGTGCAGATGACCCGGCCGCGGGCGGCGGCAAGAATGTCGACGGCCCGGGCGAAGTCCTCGCCGAGCGCGCCGGCCTGAAGCTCAAGGGCCTGGGCGGCCTGGCGCAGGACCCGTCGGCCGGCCTCGATATCTGCGGCGGTCACGGTTTCGGCTCCGCAGGCGCCTGCTTGGTGCCCTCTGTGGCGGCCCGGGCGGCGGCGACCGCGTCACGGGCCTTCTGCAGGCGGGCGTTGTTGACCTCGGCCTCCCGGCGCATGGCGGCCTGGACCTCGGGCCTTTGCTGGACCGGAACGGAGCCGAAGGGGCCGGGCGAGCGCGCGCCCAGGCCCTGGGGCCAGACCAGGGCCAGGACGATGAGGGCGGCGGCGACCAGGGCCAGGCCGGAATAGAAGACGCGGTCGGACATCGCCCCTACATATCGCCTTGAGCGCCCGGGGGCCACCAGCGACGAGCGCCCGGCCTTGACGGCGCCCGAAGCCGGCCCTAGCCCGACCCGGACCCTGGATGGAGAGCGCCCATGCCTACCCTGATCCTGCTTCGACACGGCCAGAGCCAGTGGAACCTGGAGGACCGGTTCACCGGATGGGTGGATGTGGACCTGACCGCCGAGGGCGAGGCCCAGGCCCGCAAGGGTGGCCAGTTGATCGAGGCGGCGGGACTGCAGATCGACCGGGCCTACGCCTCCGTCCTGACCCGCGCCATCCGCACCCTCTGGCTGGCCTTGGCGGCGGCGGGCCAGGCCTTCGTGCCCGAGACCAAGGACTGGCGCCTGAACGAGCGGCACTATGGTGGTCTCACCGGCCTGAACAAGACCGAGACCGCCGAGCGGCACGGCACCGAGCAGGTACGGATCTGGCGGCGGTCCTACGACACCCCGCCGCCGCCCCTGGCCCCCGGCGGCGAGTGGGACTTCTCCCGCGATCGCCGCTATGCCGGGGTCGTTCTGCCGGACACCGAGAGCCTGAAGACGACGCTGGAGCGGGTGGAACCCTACTGGACCGCCGAGATCGCGCCGAAGCTGGCGGCGGGTGAGACCGTGCTGGTGGCGGCCCACGGCAATTC
>CAIWHQ010000381.1 GCA_903912465.1 uncultured Alphaproteobacteria bacterium
CTCGGCCATCGAGCATGACTGCATCCGCGAGACCGCCCTGGCTTCCGGCGTTGCCGTCGTGGAGATCCCGGTCAGCCGGCAGGGGGTCGTCGACCTGGATGCCCTCGACCTTGCCATCGCCGCACAGCCTGAGGGGGCAGGTCCGGTCTTTGTGGCCCTCATGGCCGCGAACAATGAGACCGGCGTGATCCAGCCGACCCGGGACGCCGCCGAACGGGTGCGGGCGGCGGGGGGTTGGCTCCACGTCGATGCCGTGCAGTCGGCCGGCCGACGTCCGTCAGGTCTCGAGGCGCTGGGCGCCGACAGCCTCGCCCTTTCCGCCCACAAGCTCGGCGGGCCCCAGGGGATCGGTGCCCTCGTCGCCGGACCGCGGACCCGAATTGTCCGCGACCTGCCTGGCGGTGGGCAGGAACATGGCCGCCGTGCCGGGACCCAGAATCTCATCGGCGCTGCGGGGTTCGGCGCGGCTGCACAGGCCTCTGCCGTCCGTCGCGATCTCTGGGCAGGCCGGGACGAAGCTGCCGCAGCCTTGGCCGGGGCAGGGGCTGTCATCATTGGCGCCGGGGCCGAGCGGCTTGACGATGTCCTTTGCATTGCCGCGCCCGACTTCGCCTCGGAACTCCAGGTGATGGGCCTGGACCTCGCTGGGGTCCGGGTCAGCGCCGGCGCGGCATGCTCGAGCGGCAAGGTCCGGCCCAGCCGTGTGCTGGAGGCCATGGGCCTTGGCGACCTCGCCGGCTGCGCCATCCGGCTCAGTGGGGGCTGGTCGACCACCGCCGAGGACTGGCGGACCGCCACCGCCGCCTGGATCGAACTTCATACCCGGCAGGCGTCCCGCCGCCGGCCGGTTGCGGCCTGAGGAGCAGATAGATGACCGCCGTCAAGGACACGGTCGATCAGGTTGCGGGGCTCGAGAAGTACGAGCACGGCTTCGTAACCGACATCGAACAGGAATTCGCGCCCCGTGGGCTGAACCGGGATACGGTGGCCTTTATCTCGGCCAAGAAGGGCGAGCCGGACTGGATGCTCGCCTGGCGTCTGGAGGCCTTCGAGCGCTGGAGTGCGATGGAATCGCCGAACTGGGCCCGGGTCAGCTTCCCCCCCATCGACTACCAGGACGCCACCTACTACGCGGCGCCCCGGACCGGCGACGGGCCCGCGAGCCTGGACGAGGTCGATCCCGAACTGCTGAAGACCTACGAGAAGCTGGGCATACCCCTTCGGGAGCAGGAGGTCCTGGCGGGCGTGGTGGGCGCTCCGCGTTATGCCGTCGACGCCGTCTTCGACTCCGTCAGCGTGGTGACCACCTTCAAGAAGGAGTTGGCTGAGGTCGGGGTCATCTTCTGCTCCATGAGCGAGGCCGTGCGCGAGCACCCGGAGTTGGTCCGCAAGTACCTGGGCACGGTCGTGCCGGTGACGGACAACTTCTTCGCCTGCCTGAATTCGGCGGTCTTCTCGGACGGTAGCTTCGTGTATGTCCCGCCCGGCGTCCGCTGCCCCATGGAGCTGTCCACCTATTTCCGGATCAACGCGGCGGGAAGCGGGCAGTTCGAACGGACCCTGATCATCGCCGACAAGGGCGCCTACGTTTCCTACCTCGAGGGCTGCACGGCGCCGATGCGGGATGAGAACCAGCTCCACGCCGCTGTGGTCGAACTCATCGTCCTCGAGGACGCTGAGATCAAATACTCCACGGTCCAGAACTGGTACCCGGGCGACCCCGAGACGGGGAAGGGGGGCATCTACAACTTCGTGACCAAGCGCGCAGACTGCCGTGGCGACCGGTCGCGGGTGTCCTGGACCCAGGTGGAAACCGGGTCGGCCATCACATGGAAGTATCCGTCCTGCGTCCTTCGCGGCCGCGAGAGCGTGGGCGAATTCTATTCCATCGCCATCACCAATGGCCGCCAGCAGGCCGACACCGGCACCAAGATGATCCACCTGGGGGAAGGCACGCGCTCGCGGATCATCTCAAAGGGCATCAGCGCCGGGCGGTCTTCCAACACCTACCGGGGGCTGGTGTCCGCCCATCCCAAGGCCAGGGGCGCGCGCAACTTCACCCAATGTGACAGCCTGCTCATCGGCAAGGCCTGCGCCGCCCACACGGTTCCCTACATCGAGGCGCGCAATGGCGCCTGCACCTTCGAGCACGAGGCGACGACCACCCGCCTTTCGGAGGATCAGCTCTTCTATGTCCAGCAGAGGGGGCTCTCCGAGGAGGAAGCCGTCCAGCTTCTGGTCAACGGCTTTGTCCGCGAGGTCCTGCAGGAACTTCCGATGGAATTCGCGGTCGAGGCCCAGAAACTTGTGGCGATCTCATTGGAAGGCAGCGTGGGATGACCCGATCAACCCTTACCCAGAGCCTTTCCCTGCGCCAGGCCTACAAGGTCGAGATCGACCGCCGGGAGGGCGACAGGCTCGACCGGGAGGCGAAGGAGCGCGCCCAGCAGGAGGCGGACCATGCGGCGGCCAGCGCGCTCTACGCAGCTCTTGAGGGCGATTCCGACTTCCTGAGCGAACATGGGCTGAACCTTGACCGCACCCGGTACGCCGTCATCCTGGACCACAGGGATTTCCGGCTCCGCGCCTATTTCGAGGCCGGGGAGGCCAGCGTGACTTCCGCCGACCGGCGCACGGCGACCACGCCGACTGCAGCGCCGCGAAAGCACGCCATGGCGGCCTCCGTGGAGGAAGCTCTGGTCCTCCTCGCCCAGTTCCTTGCTGACGAGACCCCAGAATGCTGAGCCTGCGCAATCTTCACGCCCGGGTGGGCGAACGCGAGATCCTAAAGGGGCTCAGCCTCGAGATTCCCGCCGGCGAGGTCCATGCCATCATGGGTCCCAATGGCGCGGGCAAGTCGACCCTGTCCTATGTGCTTACCGGACGGCCGGGCTACGAGGTCACCTCCGGCGCCGCCGAACTGGACGGTGTCGATCTCCTGGCCCTGGCTCCTGACGAAAGGGCGGCTCTGGGAGTCTTCCTGTCCTTCCAGTATCCCCTTGAAATACCTGGGGTTCCGGCGCTGACCTTCATCCGGACTGCGGTTAATGCCCAGCGCAAGGCCCGGGGTGAGGCGGAGATGTCGGCGCCCGACTTCCTGAAACGGGCCCGGGCCTGCGCCGCGGACCTGAAGATGGACTTCGATATGCTCAAGCGCCCCCTCAATGTCGGCTTCTCGGGGGGCGAAAAGAAGCGCATGGAAATCCTCCAGATGGCGCTGCTTTCGCCACGCTTCATGATCCTGGACGAGACCGATTCCGGCCTCGACATTGACGCCCTGCGGATCGTCTCGGAGGGTGTGAACGCCCTGCGCAGCCCTGACCGCAGCCTGCTTGTCATCACCCATTACCAGCGCCTGTTGGACTACATCCGGCCGGATCGGGTCCATGTGCTCGCGGGCGGCCGGATCGTGGCCAGCGGCGGGCCTGAACTTGCCCACGAGCTCGAGCGGGACGGTTACGACAAGTTCGCGAGGGTTGCGTGAACCTGGCTGAGGCCATCCGGCTGCGGGATTCTTCCCGGCTGCCTTCGCGGCGTGATGAAGACTGGCGCTGGACGGACCTCCGCAGCCTAGTCCGGACCTTGCCGGAGCCCTCGCCGTCGCTGGATGCCGCCCGGCTTGGGCCTGGCCCCTTTGAGGGGATCTGCGAGACGGTTGTGACCCTGGCGAACGGCGTGGGGCCTGGTGCGATCGAGGTCTCCGCCGGTGAAACCCGGACTTTGCAACTCAGAAATGTTGCCCGTGGTGAGGGTTCACATGCGGCCCATCTCCGGATCACGGTCGCCGCCGGCGGCCGCCTGACCCTTCTGGAGTCCCATGAGGGCGATGGCGGTGGCCTGTCCCTGCTGTCTCTCGAGGTCGACCTGGCTTCAGGCGCATCGTGCGAGCGCCTGGTCATTGCGGACGGCGGCACCGACGCAATCTCGCTGGTGGACGCCGAGGTCCGGCTCGGGGCCAGAGCGGAATGGGCACAGACGCTTCTGACCAACGGGACCCGCCGCCAGAGGCTGGAGACCCGGGTTCTCAATCCCGGCGACGGTGCCAGCGTTCGCCTGGACGGGGTCTATGTCCTTTCTGGCCGCAGCCACGCGGACCTGACGTCCAGCGTCACGCATTCCGGTCCCCAGGGCCAGACCGTCCAGCTCACCCGGGGTGTGGTTGACGACCAGGCCCGGGCGGTCTTCCAGGGGCGGATCACGGTCGAGGCTGGTGCCGATGGAACCGATGCGCGGATGGCGCACAACGCCCTTATCCTGTCAGACCGCGCCGAGGTGGACGCTCGCCCTGAGCTTGAAATCTACGCGGACGACGTGGCCTGCGCCCATGGGGCCACGGTCGGTGCCCTGGATGCGGAGCTGCTCTTCTACATGCGCCAGAGGGGGCTTCCGGAGGCAGAGGCCCGGTCCCTGCTCCTGGCGTCCTTCCTCGGCGAGGTCATCGACCGCATCCAGTGCACGGCTGCCGCCGGGCGCATGCGGGCCTGGCTGCAGGGACGCATCGGGGGGTCAGGGGAATGACCTTCGATCCCCAGTCCATCCGGGCGGAGTTCGCGATCCTGTCCCGGCGTATCGGCGACCGCCCCCTTGTCTACCTCGATAGCGCCGCCTCGGCCCAGAAGCCCGAGATTGTGATCCAGGCCATGACGGACCTGATGCGGCACAGCTACGCCAACGTACACCGCGGCCTGCATACGCTTGCGAATGAAACGACTGAACTCTATGAAAACGCGAGAGAAAATGTTGCCCGTTTCATAGGGGCAGCACCGTCGGAAATCGTCTTCACCCGAGGCGCGACGGAAGCCCTGAACCTGGTGGCCGCAGGCCTTGGGGCCGGGATGTCGGAGGGTGACGAAGTCCTCCTGACGGAGATGGAGCACCACGCCAACATCGTACCCTGGCACTTCCTGCGGGAGCGCAAGGGTGTGGTGCTTCGCTTCGCTCCCATCCACGAGGACGGCGCCCTGGACCTCGAAGCCCTGGAGCGCATGATCTCGCCGCGCACCCGGGTCGTCTCGCTTGTCCACATGTCCAATGTCCTGGGGACGGTGAACCCCGTGGCGAAGGTTGCGGCCCTGGCCCGGGCGGCCGGCGCGGTAACCGTGGTGGATGCCTGCCAGTCCGTCGTTCATGCGCCTCTGGATGTGGCTGCACTTGGTGCCGACTTTGTCGCGTTCTCCGGGCACAAGCTCTACGGGCCAACGGGCATTGGCGTCCTCTGGGGCCGCCCCGAGCGTCTTGCCGCCCTTCCACCCTGGCAGGGCGGTGGAGAAATGATCGACCGAGTGGACTTCGACCACATCTCCTATGCCGACCCGCCCCTCCGGTTCGAGGCTGGCACGCCTTCCATCATCGAGGCCATCGGACTGGGTGCCGCCGTCAAATGGCTGGAAGGGCTGGATCGTCCC
>CAIWHQ010000382.1 GCA_903912465.1 uncultured Alphaproteobacteria bacterium
CGCGGCCCTCTTCCTGCAGAAATTCGCCCCTCCCGGCCCTTGGGCGCACTTCGACATCTATGCCTGGAACCCCCGGGGCCAGCCTGGTTCACCCGCCGGCGGCGAGACTCACGCCATCCGCGGCCTCTTCGCCATGCTGCAGGACCGCTACGGATGAGGACCGACCCGCGCCTGACCCCGGCGAGGGACGACCTGGCCGCCGCCAGCCTCGAGGGCCTGGTGCCCGCCGGACGCTATGTGCGCCCGAGGCGGATGCAGGTCTCGGTCCCGGCGACGGCGGTTCGCAGCCAGCCCGACGCCAGCGCCGAGCAGTGGGACCAGCTGCTCTTCGGAGAGCGGTTTGATGTCCTGGAGATCCGGGACGGCTTTGCCTGGGGACAGGCGGTCCGGGACGGCTATGTCGGCCATGTCGCCCTCGACGCCCTGGTGCCGGAAGGACCTGCGCCCACCCACCGGGTCCGGGTCCGGCTGACCTATGGATTCCGGAGCCCCAGCATCAAGTCGGAGCCCGTCGGGCCCATCTCCCTGAACAGCCTGGTCGCTGTTTCCGGCCGGGAGGGGAAGCTGGCCCTCTGCGACGGCGGCTTCTGGCTGCCAGAGACCCACCTGGCGCCGATCGGCGTCTTCGCGGCCGATCCCGTGGCTGTGGCCGAGGCGCACCTGGACGCGGCCTACCTGTGGGGCGGGCGTGAGGGCTGCGGCCTGGACTGCTCGGGACTGGTCCAGCAGGCCCTCCTGGCCTGCGGCCGGGCCTGTCCCCGGGATTCCGACCTCCAGCAGGGCCTGGGCGTCGCGGCTTCCCCGGACGCGCTCGGCCGGGGTGACCTGGTCTTCTGGAAGGGCCACGTGGCCATGATGGTGGACGCCACGCGGATGGTGCACGCCAACGCCCATCACATGGCCGTGGCCATCGAGCCCCTCGCGGAGGCGATCCAGCGGATTTCAGGGATGGGCGGCGGTGAACCCACCGCTTTCAGGCGTCCCCTCGAGAGGCGACGCCCGGAGACGGACTGACCGGATTCAGGCGGCCGGCTTGACGGCGGCGGCGGCGGGCTCAGCCCCTGCAGGTGCCGCAGGCGCAGCGCCGGCGGCCGGAGCGGCAGCGGCTCCATCCGGAGCCGCGGCGGGCGCGGCGGCGGCCGGCTTCGGGGCGGGCATGGGCAGGGTCCCGCCCTGAGCGCGCAGATAGGCGATAATGTTGACCCGGTCCTCGGACTTCTTCAGGCCGACGAAGGACATCTTGGTGCCCGAAATGTACTTCTGGGGTGCCTTGAGGAACTCGTACATGTGCGTGTCGTCCCAGACGGCCTGCTTGGTGCCGAACTCGGTCATGGCGGCGGAATAGGCGAAGCCGGCGTGGGAACCGGGCTTATGGCCGATCACGCCCCAGAGGTTGGGACCGGTGCCGTTGGCACCCCCATTGGCGACGTTATGGCAGGACTGGCACTTGGCGAAGACAGCCTCGCCGGCCTTGAGATCCGCAGCGGGAAGCACAGTCCCGAAATCGGGGATGACATCAGCGACCGCTGCGCCTTCGCCACCTTCGACCGTAGCCTCGATGAGGTACCCCGGCTTGGCCGGTGCCTCGGAGCTGAACAGCCCCGTGGTCACTTCCCGAAGCCCGACGATGGCGAGGGCCGTCGCAAGCACGGCACCTGCGATCTTGTTGAAAGAAAGATTGCTCATCGCACCGAAACCCAAAACCTGGCAGGCCCGAGAGAAGGCCCGTCCTGCGGCGGATTCCCGCCCCTTATTGCGTTCGCGTCTCTTACACGCTACCGGCGCTGGCGCAACCGGACAGTTGGCCCGGAGCCTAGGTTCATGACACCGATCCTCCTCATCCCCGCGCGACTGGCCGCAACACGGCTCCCCGGCAAGCCGCTCGCCGACATCGGTGGTCTTCCCATGATTGTCCGCGTGGTCCGTCAGGCCGAGGCGTCAGGCGTCGGGCCGGTGGCCGTGGCAGCAGGCGACCCCGAGATCGTCGCGGCCGTCGAGGCCGCCGGGGGCCGGGCCGTCCTCACCGATCCCGACCTGCCGTCCGGCTCTGACAGGATCCTGGCCGCC
>CAIWHQ010000383.1 GCA_903912465.1 uncultured Alphaproteobacteria bacterium
TCCCGACTGGACCAGCGCCCGCTCTACGAACTGCCCGCCCTGACCCTGCATGAGGCGGTGCCGGGCCATCACCTGCAGATTGCGCTGGCCGAGGAGGCGGCGGGTGTTCCCCGCTTCCGCCGCTCGGCGGACGTGACGGCCTTCACCGAGGGTTGGGGCCTCTATGCCGAGAAGCTGGGCGGCGAGATGGGAATCTACCGCGACCCCTGGGAGCGGTTCGGCCGCCTGTCCTACGAGATGTGGCGCGCCTGCCGGCTGGTGGCCGACACGGGCATCCACTGGAAGGGCTGGACCCTGGACCAGGCGCGGGCCTGTTTCATCGACAATAGCGCCCTGTCACCCCTCAACATCGAGGTGGAGCTGGCCCGCTATGTATCCTGGCCCGGCCAGGCCCTGGCCTACAAGACCGGGGAGATGCGTATCGTCGCCCTGCGCGAGGCGGCTCGCCAGCGGCTGGGCGAGCGGTTCGACATCCGGCGGTTCCACGATGCGGTCCTGCTGTCGGGTCCCCTGCCCCTGGACATGCTGGAGACCCGGATCCAGGCCTGGACTGAGGCGGAGGCGGCGCGCCGGCCCTAGGTAAAAAGTGAGATCCTGTTTCGATCCGATAACCGGATCCCACTTAGCGGAACAGGATCTAGCCGGGCCAGAGGTCCTGGGTCGCGCCCTTCCGGTTGAGGCCGCGGACGGCGCGCTTGACCACCCCGATCAGCCGCCGGCGGCGGTCATCGGCGTCGTAGGTCAGGCCGCCAAGGGCCAGGCCTTCGAGGAGGAACCGCCCCAGGTCCCGGCTGGTCTGGGACCGGGGATCCTCCCCGGCCTGGGACACGGCGCCAAACCGGCCGCCCAGGCGACCCGAGTCGAAATCGGCCAGCAGGCCGGATATGGCTGCGGCGACCTCGGCGTCGCCCCGGGCAGCGGCGCGAAGTTCCACGAAGACCTTGAACACCGGTTCCTGGAGAAGTGCCCAGTAGGTGTCGATGGCATGATCCGAGGCGTCGACGCCCGGCGGGAGGCGTCCTGAGGCGTCGAAGAGCCTGGCCATTTCTCCGGCCAGGTGGTTGGCAAGCGCCTGGAGGAATCCCGGGCGGTCAGGGAAGTGGTAGAGAAGGGCGGTGCGGGAGACTCCCGCGCTGGACGCCACTGCAGCCGGCGTCGCCGCCGAGACCCCGCCGCCCGCGATCAAATCGACCGCGACCTCCATCAAGGCGCGCCGCGTGCGCTCCGACCGCGTCGAGCGGCGTCCCTGTTCCGTCCCGGACATGAAGGGTCTTGTCCCTGCTCGGGTGCGGCAAGGCAAGAGCCGTGACGCCACCGATGTCTGGACGCGACGCTTACGCCCAAGCGCCGGACGCCGCAGACCGCCGCGGCCCCGCACTGGCCCACGTCACTGATCTGACATGCAATCAAACTAGGTCCCGTCACCGACATGGGGTCATCAGCGGGGGGATTCGATGATGATGCACAATGAACACCGATACCGGACGGTCTTCATTTCGGACGTCCACCTCGGCACGAAGGGGTGCCAGGCGGAACTCCTGCTGGACTTCATAAAGACCGCGGAATTCGACACCCTCTATCTGGTGGGCGACA
>CAIWHQ010000384.1 GCA_903912465.1 uncultured Alphaproteobacteria bacterium
CGACGGCGGCGAGCGCCTGATGGGACGGCTGGTGGTGCGCGGCGGCGGCGAGGCTCCGGCCCACCTGGCGGGCAAGACACTGAAGGAAATCGCCGACGCCCGCGGCCAGTCCTGCGCCCTGGCCCTGATCGAAGTGTCGCTGGAGCACGGCCTGGACGTGGCCTTCCTGTCGGCCAATGGCGGCCACGACAATACCGACCGCATCGGCCCCCTTCTTGCCCGGCCCGACGTGCACATCGGCGCCGGCGATGGCGGGGCACACCTGGCCTCCTTCGCCACCTACGGCGACACTGGCTACCTGTTCAGCGAGTTCGTGCGCAGGACGGGCGCGCTCAGCCTGGAGCAGGCCGTGGCCAAGATCACCGGCGAGACTGCCGATATCTGGGGCCTGAAGGACCGCGGCCGGCTCCAGCCCGGCCAGGCCGCCGACATCGTGGTCTTCGACCCTGACCGTATCGGCCGGGGCGAGGAACGCCCGGTCTTCGACATGCCCGGCGCCGGCATGCGCTATACCCGCGATTCCGTGGGCGTTGAGGCCGTGCTCGTGAATGGCGAACTCGCCTGGACGCCCGCCGGCTATACCGACGCCAAGGCGGGGCGGATCTGCGAGATGGCGGGGTAGGGTGGCTGGCGGGTTTCCGCTCACTCCATCTTCACGGTTTCGGGTGGAATAGAGTCCGCCTGCAGCCTCGTCCGCAGGAAGGTGCCCATTGATCTGCGTTACGGCGCGGGGGCGGGATTCCCGGTGACAGGCTGACAACCAACGCCCCTGGGGCGCCGGGGCGGAGGGGAAGATGGGCGTGACGACCTCGCGGCTCAGCCGGGATGCGCTGATTGAAAAGTACGACGGCCAGGCGCCGCGCTACACCCGCTACCCCACGGCGGCTCAGTTCACGCCGGAGGTGACGCCCGAGATCTACTCTGGCTGGCTGAAGGGCCTGCCCGACGACGAGCCGGTCTCGCTCTACATCCACGTGCCGTTCTGCTCGCGCCTCTGCTGGAACTGCGCCCGGAATACCCGGCCGGCAAGCGGTCGCGGGATGGTGGCGGCCTATGTTCTTTACCTGGAGAAGGAACTTCTGGCGGTGCACCGCGCCTTGGGTCGACGCCGGCTGAGGGTCTCGTCCATCCACTTCGGCGGTGGCACGCCCAATATCCTTAAGCCCATCGAGCTGCGCGCAGTCATGGCGACCCTGTCGGCGGCCTTCCGCTTTGCCGGGTCCCTGGAAGTGGGCGCTGAATTGGACCCGGAGATCCTGACCAAGGAGTGGGTGACCATCGCCTCGGTCAACGGCCTGTCCCGCGCCAGCCTGGGGGTGCAGAACCTCGACCGCAATGTGCAGGCGGCGGTGCACCGCCCCGAGGCCTTCGACCACATCGCCGACTGCATGCGCTGGCTTCGCGACGGCGGGGTGACCTCGATCAACATGGACCTGATGTACGGCCTGCCACACCAGACTCGGGCGAACACCCTGGCGACACTGGACAGCGTGATGACCCTGAGGCCCGAGCGGGTCTCCCTCTTGGGCTACGCCCTGCCACCCGGGATGACGGACAGCCGGAAGCTGATCGAGGAGGCAGCCCTGCCAGGTGCCTCCGAGCGGCTGGACCAGAGTGACGCCGCGGCTGAGCGGCTGACCTCGGAAGGCTATGTCCACATCGGCTTGGACCAATTCGCCCTGCCCGAGGATGACCTGTGCCAGGCCCAGGCGGAGGGGCGTCTGCACCGCAACTTCCAGGGCTACACGGCGGATTCGAACCAGGTCGTGATCGGCATGGGACCCTCGGCCATCGGCAGCCTGCCTCAGGGCTTCGTTCAGAACGCCTTGCAGGAGCGGGACTGGCGCAAGGCCCTCGACCACGACCAGCTGCCCGTCGCCCTCGGCGCCATGCTGAACGCCGACGACCGCCTTCGCGGCGAGATCATCGAGCGGCTCCTGTGTGATTTCGCCGTCGACCTGGGCGAGATCGCCTCGCGCTATGGCCGCAAACCCCGGGACCTGGTTCACGAGCTGTCCCGCCTGGAGTCCTTCGCTGCTGACGGCCTGGTCGAGACCGAGGGCTCGCGCCTGACGGTCACCGAGGTCGGCCGCCTGATGGTGCGCGACATCTGCGCGGTCTTTGACGTCAGTTTCCGTGAGGCCGAGGCCCGTCAATCCCGGGCGAAGTAGGTCCCTTCCGTCTCGCCGCGCGACGCCAGCCAGTAGAGCACCGGGGTCGCGATCCGGCTGAGCAGGGTCGATGAGACCAGGCCACCAATGATGGCGATCGCCAGGGGCGAGTAGAGGCCCGACCGCTCCAGCGCCAGGGGGATCAGGCCGCCTATGGCGGTGGC
>CAIWHQ010000385.1 GCA_903912465.1 uncultured Alphaproteobacteria bacterium
CCCCCCTCACGGTCATCGTGATGGTGATCTGCGCCCAGTTCCAAGGATCGCGCTGGGTGGCGGTCCTCCTGTCGGCGGACGGCCGGCCGGGCGGGGTCCGGTCCCCAGAGGCCTGATCAGGCCTGCTCGTCCACCACGTCCTGCTCGTAGGCGGCCAGTGTGGCCATCTGCAGAATCTTGGACACAGAGGCCCCGAGGGGCGCGATCTGTACGGACTTCTCCAGACCCAGCAGCAGGGGCCCGATAACGGTGGCTCCGCCCAGCTCCTGGACCAGCAGGGTGGAGATGGCCGCCGAGTGGATGGCGGGCATGACCAGGACGTTCGCCGGCCCGCTGAGCCGCATGAAGGGATAGTTGCCCCATTTCGAGGTGTCGAGGGCGAGGTCCGGGGGCAACTCGCCCTCGTACTCGAAGTCGACGTCCATCTCGTCCAGCATGGCGACGGCCTCGCGGACCTTCTCAGACCTCTGCCCCATGGGGTTGCCAAAGGTCGAGTAGGACAGGAAGGCGATCCTCGGCGGGTAGCCCAGGGTGCGGACGGCCCGGGCCGCCTCGCAGGCGATCTCAACCAGTTCGTCGGCGTCCGGCATTTCGGTGACATTGGTGTCGGCGATGAACAGGGTCCGGCCCTTGGCGAGCAGGACGCTCATCCCGATCACGCGCCCGTCCAGGGACGGATCAATCACCCGCAGGACCTCCTCGAGGGCCTGGTCGTAGGACCGGGTGACGCCCGTGACCATGCCGTCGGCATGGCCCAGGGCGACCATGGAGGCGGCGAAGGAGTTCCGGTCCTGGTTGATCAGCCTCAGGACGTCGCGCTTCAGGTAACCCTGGCGGGCGAGGCGTCCGTACAGGAAGTCGACGAACTCGGGACTGTGCTCCGACAGGCGGGCGTTGACGACCTTGAGGTCGGCCTCGACGGGGTCCAGGCCAGCTAGGCGCATGTTCTCTTCGACCAGGTCCTCGCGGCCGACCAGGATGGCCCGTCCGAGGCCGGCATTCTGGAAGGCGAAGGCGGCGCGAATGACGCTGGGCTCCTCGCCCTCGGCGAAGACGATGCGCTTTTCCGATGACTTCAGGACCACGCCCTGGATCTTCTGCAGGAAGCCCGCCGTGGGATCCAGGCGCTGGGCCAGGGAGGCCCGGTAGGCGTCCATGTCGGCGATCGGCATGCGCGCCACGCCCGAGTCCATGGCCGCCTGGGCCACGAAGGGCGGGATGTAGGAGATCAGTCGCGGGTCGAAGGGCGAGGGAATGATGTACTCCGGCCCGAACTTGAGCTGCTTGCCGTGATAGGCCGCGGCCACCTCGTCCGGGACGTCCTCCCGGGCCAGCTGGGCCAGGGCGTTGGCGCAGGCGACCTTCATCTCCATGTTCACCCGTCGGGCCCGCACGTCGAGGGCGCCCCGGAAGATGTAGGGGAAGCCCAGGACGTTGTTGACCTGGTTGGGATAGTCGCTGCGGCCCGTAGCCACGATGGCGTCGCTGCGCACGGCGGCGACCTCTTCGGGCGTGATCTCCGGGTCGGGATTGGCCATGGCGAAGATGATCGGATTGGGGGCCATGGAGGCCACCATCTCGGGCGTCAGGGCGCCCTTCACCGAAAGCCCGAAGAAGACGTCGGCGCCCTTCATGGCGTCGGCCAGGGTGCGGGCGTCGGTCTCCACCGCATGGGCGGACTTCCACTGGTTCATGCCGGTGGTTCGGCCCCGGTAGATGACCCCGGTATTGTCGACGGCGATGCAGTTTTCCGTCCGGACTCCCATGGCCTTGACCAGTTCGAGGGAGGCGATGCCGGCCGCACCGGCGCCGCAGAGCACCAGCTTGACGTCCTTCAGCTCGCGGCCGGTGATCTTGCAGGCGTTGATCAGTCCTGCCGACGAGATGATCGCCGTGCCGTGCTGGTCGTCGTGGAAGACCGGGATGTCGAGCAGCTCCTGCAGCTCGGTCTCGATCCGGAAGCACTCTGGGCTCTTGATATCCTCGAGGTTGATGCCCCCGAAGGTCACGCCGATGTTCTTGACGACGGTGATGACCTCGTCCGGGTCGGTGGCCGTCACCTCGATGTCGATGGAGTCGACGTCCGCGAACCGCTTGAAGAGGACGCTCTTGCCCTCCATCACCGGCTTGGAGGCCAGGGCGCCCAGGTTGCCCAGCCCCAGGATTGCGGTGCCGTTGGAGATCACCGCCACCAGATTGCCCTTGGAGGTGTAGTCGTAGGCCGTCTCCGGGTCCTCGGCGATGCGCAGAACCGGCACCGCCACACCTGGCGAATAGGCCAGGCTGAGGTCCCTCTGGGTGGCCATGGGCTTGGTTGGTGTGATGGCCAGCTTCCCGGGCGTGGGGAATTGGTGGAAGCTCAGGGCTTCCTCGTCGGTGAAGGTGCGCTTCCTGGCGTCGCTCATCTGGGCCGCGTTTCCTTGGAGTAGGGGCCGGACCGGCCCCGAACGGCGGGCAACCTACAGGTGGCCTGCGGACGGGACAACCTCGCAGGGTCCACAGGGCATTGACCCGCAGGACCCCGTCGCGGGACAAGGGGTCTCCGTCAGCGCCCCGGAGGCCCGCCTGTGACCCCGCCCGTGACCTCGCCCATCCGCATCGCCGTCGCCGGCGCCCTGGGCCGCATGGGCCTCGCCGTCGCCGAAGCCGTCGAGGCGGCGCCCGATCTCGTCCTCGCCGGCCGCTTCGACCGGCCCGACGCCGTGGACCCCCGCCTGGCCGACCGGGCCTTGGTCCTGCAGGCCGCTGACGTCGTGGTGGACTTCTCCACCCCCGCCGCCTCCGTCGCCCTGGCGGGAGAAGCCGCGGCCCGGGGCGGTCCGGCCCTGGTCATCGGCTCCACGGGCTTTTCTGCGGGTGAGGTCGACGCCCTGGCTGAGGCGGCCCTCCGGGTGCCGATCATCCGGGCCGGGAACTTCTCCCTCGGGGTCAACATGCTCATGGGCCTGGTGGAGCGTGCGGCGGCTTCCCTGTCCCCCGGCGACTTCGACATCGAGATCCTGGAGGCGCATCACCGCCGGAAGATCGACGCGCCCTCGGGGACGGCCCTGATGCTCGGCGAGGCGGCGGCCCGGGGTCGGGGCGTGGACCTCGAGGCGGTCTCTGTGCGGGCCCGGGACGGGATCGGTGGCGTCCGTCCGGAGGGCGCGGTGGGGTTCGCCGTCGTCCGCGGCGGCGGCGTGATCGGCGAGCATTCGGTCATCTTCGCGGGGGAGGACGAAATCCTGACCCTCAGCCATTCGGCCCGAGACCGCGGTCTCTTCGCCCGGGGCGCCCTCGCCGCCGCCCGCTGGGTCGTCGCCCGGGAAGCCGGCGCCTACGACATGCAGGACGTCCTCGGCTTCAGGGGATAATGGCGGCCCCGTCCACGTCCTCGAAGAGGGTCATGGCCCGTTCGGCCCAGGCGTGGAACAGGGCAAGGCCCCGGGGATTGTCGAAGTCGAGGGAGCCGATGGCCACCACTGGCCAGCACCAGGCGAGCATGGCGCAGACCCGGAAGGCCTCCCGCGCCTGCGCCAGGCTATAGTCACCCACGCCTGCACGGACCAGGCCGTCGTGGTGGCGCGCGATCAGGGCCTCCTGCCCGGCCCGTCGCGTCTCCACGTCCAGGCTCCCCGACAGCATATAGGCGAGGTCGAAGGCGGCGGGTCCCTGCATGACGATCTGCCAGTCGACCAGGGCGAAGGGTGCCGCCGATGCGCCCGCCTCAAACATCATGTTGTCGGCCCGGAAGTCGCCGTGCATCAGGGTGCGCGGCTGCTCGAAGGCCAGGTCCATCAGCGCGCCAATGCGTGGGGCCAGGGCCTCGCCCGCCTGCCGGACATAGGGGCTCATCCGGTCGCCGATGAAGTTGACCACGGCTGGCCAGCACTGCTGGTAGACGGGTTCGAGCGCCTTCATCTCGGGGGAATTGAGCCTCAGGAGCCAGTCCATGCCCGGTAGCTCGGGGGATCCCCACCAGGCGCCATGAAGCTCCGCAGCGGCGTCGATCGCCTTGCCAGCGTCCTCATGGGACAGGCCTTCGACCTGGTCACCCAGCCGGGCGGGGCTCAGGTCCTCAAGCAGGAGCACGAAGTCCATGGTCGCCGGGTCGTAGTCCACCCCGAAGGCGCGCGGCGTCCGCACCGGCGTCCGGTTGGCCAGCTGGGCATAGAAACCGGTTTCCTTCTGGTAAAAGCGGAAGATCTCGCCCACCTGGCGCGAGCTCGGGTCGACCGGTGAAACCTTGGCGATCAGGGAGGCCGGCGCGTCCCCGGCCCCGCCCTCGTAGACCGGCCGCAGGCGCAACATGGCGCTGACAAAGCCCACACCCTGTCCCAGGGGCTCGGTGGCGATGCGGCTCACCCTGGCAGCGGCCGGAAGGGCCCCGGAGGCCTGCAGTCTGCGGGTCAGCCATTCCGGCGTAATCGCGTCGATGGCGCGTGGAAAGTCCAGGTCCGGCATGGGCGTCCTCCCTGTAGCCTTCGCTACAATCGTCTTGAAAACGAGGCTCTCCCTGCCCCATCCGCCTGTCAAGCAGCGCCAGACTGTCTATGATTTTTGACATGTCAAAAATGTTCGACTACGGTCATCTTCAACATAGGAGCCTGGAAATGTCCGTACGCGAAGTCTCCGCCTGGGTGATGGTTCTGGTGTTTGGCGTGGTCGGCACCGGGTGCCTGGCCTCGATCCTGCGCGCCGGACTCGACGCCCCGCCCCAGCCGGCCGTGGTGGCCTCGGCGCCCGCGATCGTTGCCAGCGTCATTGCTCTTGAGGTCGTCCTGGCTATCTTCTTCCCGAAGAAGGCGGACGCGCCGCCGGATGAACGCGAGCGCCTGATCATCGCCCGGACCGGTCACTGGGCTGGATTGGCCTTCCTGGCGGCGGTCCTGCCGGCGCTGGGGCACTACGTCGTCCATGCGGATGGCGACGTGATGTTCAATGTGATCGTGCTGGGCCTGTTCGCCTCCGGGCTGATCGAGTACGGCGCCCAGATCGTGCTCTTTCGACGCTAGGGTGAAGCTCCGTGGCAAGGCCGCCGCCGATAACCAACCGGGTCAAGACCCTCAGGGAAGCTTCCGGGAACATGAGCCAGTCGGCGCTGGCGGACGCCATCGGCGTGACCCGGCAAACCATCATTGCGATCGAGCAGGGGCGTTACTCCCCATCCCTGGAAAGCGCCTTCCGGATCTCCCGGGTCTTCGGCGTCGATGTCGAGGACGTGTTCGGGTGGGGGGCGGATCCGAAGGGGTCGCGGACCGTGTGATACGGATTGCGGTCAGGCCGGGCGGCGGACGTCGTCCAGCAGGTGGGCGCGCTCGTTCAGGCTGACCACGGCCCGCTGGCCGCTGCGGGCGGCCAGGAAGCGGTTGATGCTGGTGTAGTCCGCCTCGAAGAAGACCCGGGGCTCAATGCCCAGCACGTGCGCCGCCCAGACATTGATGACCCCGCCGTGGCAGAAGACCGCCACCTTGCCCCCCGGATGGGCGGCGATGATCTCCTCCATGCC
>CAIWHQ010000386.1 GCA_903912465.1 uncultured Alphaproteobacteria bacterium
ATGGACGTCGGCGCCCTGACGCCGCCGCTTTGGGGCTTCGAGGAGCGCGAGAAGCTCATGGTGTTCTACGAGCGGGCCTCCGGTGCCCGCCTGCACGCCAACTTCTTCCGTCCCGGCGGGGTTCGCCAGGACCTGCCTGATGCCCTGGTCGACGACATCGAGGCCTGGGCCAAGGCTTTCCACAAGCCGCTGGGTGACATCGATCGCCTGATCACGGGCAATCGGATCTTCAAGCAGCGCAATGTCGACATCGGTGTTGTCAGTGCCGAGCAGGCCATGGCCTGGGGCTTCTCGGGCGTCATGGTGCGGGGCTCCGGCATCGCCTGGGACCTGCGCCGCAGCCAGCCCTACGAGTGCTATAGCGAGCTGGACTTCGAGATCCCGCTCGGCGTCAACGGCGACTGCTACGACCGCTATCTCTGCCGGATGCAGGAGATGCGCGAGAGCGTGAAGATCATTCTCCAGTGCGTCGAGCGCCTGCGGAAGACGCCGGGCCCAGTCCTGACCGAGGACACCAAGGTCGCCCCGCCCCGCCGGGGCGAGATGAAGCGGTCGATGGAAGCCCTGATCCATCACTTCAAGATCTATACCGAGGGCCTGCACACGCCGGCTGGTGAGATCTACGCCGCCGTTGAGGCCCCCAAGGGTGAGTTCGGCGTCTTCCTCGTCAGCGACGGCAGCAACAAGCCCTACCGCTGCAAGATCCGCGCGCCGGGCTTCGCCCACCTCTCCGCCATGGACTGGCTCTGCAGGGGGCACATGCTGGCGGATGTCTCGGCCATCCTGGGCTCCCTCGACATCGTCTTCGGCGAGGTGGACCGGTGAGTGCGCCCGCCTGCATCACGCCCTTTGATGTGGTCGAGGCCCAGTTCGAGGCCTACAACGCCCAGGACCTCGACGCCCATTGCGCCGCCTTCGCCGATGACGTGGTCGTGGCGGACTTCAACGGCGTGGTGACGATCTCGGGGATCGGTGCCTACCGGGAGAAGTACCGGCAGGTCTTCGCGGATTTCCCGCAGAACCGGGCTGAACTCCTCAACCGCATGGTGGTGGGCACCCATGTGATCGACCACGAACGCGTCTTCCGCTCGCCGGAGGCCGCCCCCTTCGAGGTCGCCGCCATCTACACCGTTTCGGACGCGCGGATCGTGCGCGTCGACTTCATCAAGTGAGGCCGGTCACGTGAGCGTCCGCAGGCTAGCCGCCAACCAGCCCGACAGCTTTGCCTTCAGTGCCGAGAGCCTGAAGCAGGTGAAGGCGTGGATCGCCAGGTTCCCGGAGGGCCGCCAGCAGTCCGCCGTCATCCCTCTGCTCTGGCTGGTCCAGAAGCAGCAGGGCTGGGTCTCCGAGCCCGCGATCCGCGTCGTGGCCGAGACCCTCGGCATGCCGGTCATCCGGGTCTACGAGGTCGCCACCTTCTACACCATGTTCATGCTCGAGCCCGTCGGCTCCCATGCCCTGGTGCAGGTCTGCGGCACCACGCCCTGCATGCTGCGGGGCGCAAACGACCTGAAGGCCGTCTGCCAGCGCCGCTTCGGCGACCGCGACCACCTGTCCGCTGACGGCAAGGTGACCTGGCAGGAAGTGGAGTGCCTTGGGGCCTGCTCCAACGCGCCCATGGCGGCCATCAACGACTATTACTACGAGGACCTCACGCCCGAGATTTTCGAGCAGGTCCTCGACGAGTTCATCGCGGGCAAGCCCCGGGCGCCGGGCTCGGTCATCGGTCGCCAGGGCTCAGCGCCGGAGGGCGGCCCGGCTGTCCTCCAGGCCGCAAGCCTCTATGACGGCACGGCGGCCAAGGCGCTGAAGTCTCTTCCCAACGCCGAGCCGAAGACGCGCGGCAAGGCCAAGGAGGCGGCTCAGTGATCGGACGGGGTACGGCGGCCGGCGCGAGCCGGATCGGTCTGGAGGCTTAGGGGCGCATCGTGGTCGGCATTCTCGAGGACAAGGATCGCATCTTCACCAACCTCTACGGTCTCCATGACTGGGGCCTGGAGGGGGCGAAGCGCCGCGGGGCCTGGAATGGCACCCGCCTCATGCTGGAGCAGACGCCGGAATGGCTGTGCGACCAGATCAAGGCCTCTGGCCTGCGGGGCCGGGGAGGGGCGGGCTTCTCAACCGGGCTGAAGTGGACCTTCATGCCCAAGGCAGAGGGCGCGCGGCCGCACTATCTGGTGATCAACGCCGACGAGTCGGAGCCGGGCACCTGCAAGGACCGCGAGATCCTCCGCAACGATCCGCACCTGCTCATTGAAGGCGCCCTGATCGCCAGCTACGCCATCCGGGCTCACACCTGCTACATCTACATCCGCGGCGAGTACGTGCATGAGCGCGAGCGCCTCGAAGCCGCGATCAAGCAGGCCTACGAGGCCAAGCTGATCGGCAAGGGCAACGTCCACGGCTGGGACTTTGACGTCTTCGTGACCCACGGCGGCGGGGCCTACATCTGCGGCGACGAGACGGCCCTGATGGAGAGCCTTGAGGGCAAGAAGGGCCAGCCGCGCCTGAAGCCGCCCTTCCCGGCGGGCGCCGGCATCTATGGCTGCCCGACCACCATCAACAACGTCGAGTCCATCTCGGTGGTCGGAACCATCCTGCGCCGCGGCGCGGCCTGGTTCTCCGGCTTCGGTCGTCCGAACAATACCGGCACCAAGCTGATGGCCATCTCCGGCCACGTGAACAAGCCCTGCGTGGTCGAGGAGACCATGTCCATTCCCCTGAAGCAGCTGCTCGAGGACCACTGTGGCGGCATCCGCGGCGGTTGGGGCAACCTCAAGGCGGTGATCCCGGGCGGCTCGTCCGTTCGCATGATCCCGGCCCACGAGGCCGAGACGGCGCTGATGGACTTCGACTCCCTGTCCGCCCTGAAGTCGGGCCTGGGCACGGCGGCGGTCATCGTCATGGACCAGTCCACCGATATCGTCCGCGCCATCGCCCGGCTGTCCTACTTCTACAAGCACGAGAGCTGCGGCCAGTGCACGCCCTGCCGCGAAGGCACGGGCTGGATGTGGCGGGTCATGGAGCGCATGGCCACCGGCGAGGCGGACATGAAGGAGATCGACATGCTCCTCGACGTCGCCAGCCAGATCGAGGGCCACACCATCTGCGGCCTCGGCGATGCCGCCGCCTGGCCGATCCAGGGCCTCTTCCGCCACTTCCGGCACGAGGTCGAGGCGCGGATCACCAACTACCGTGCGGGCCGCCCGCACGTGCAGGGCGCCTCCCTGCAGGCCGCGGAGTGAGCTGAGCCATGCCGAAAGCCAAGGTCAACGGCGTCGAGGTCGAGTTCGAACCCGGCATGAGCGTCCTCCAGGTGGCAGAGCTGGCCGGGGAGGAGATCCCGCGGTTCTGCTACCACGAGCGCCTGTCCATCGCCGGCAACTGCCGGATGTGCCTGGTTGAGGTGAAGCCCGGGCCGCCCAAGCCCCAGGCCTCCTGCGCCCTGCCAGCCGCCGACAACCAGGAAATCTTCACCAACACCCCCATGGTCAAGAAGGCCCGGGAAGGGGTGATGGAGTTCCTGCTGATCAACCACCCCCTGGACTGCCCGATCTGCGACCAGGGTGGCGAGTGCGACCTCCAGGACCAGGCCGTAGGCTATGGCCGCGATGGCAGCCGCTTTGGGCTGAACAAGCGGGCCGTCGAGGAAAAGGCCATGGGCCCCCTCATCAATACGGTCATGACCCGGTGCATCCAGTGCACGCGCTGCGTGCGCTTCATCACCGAGGTCGCCGGCGTGGCCGAGATCGGTCTCATCTCGCGCGGCGAAGATGTTGAAATCACGACCTATCTTGGCAGTGCCGTGACCTCGGAGCTGTCCGGTAACGTCATCGACCTCTGCCCGGTCGGTGCCCTGACGTCCAAGCCCTACGCCTTCAACGCCCGTCCCTGGGAGCTGAAGAAGACCGAGACCGTTGACGTGATGGACGCCATGGGCGCCGCCATCCGCGTCGACAGCCGGGGCCCGGCAGTTCTGCGCGTACTTCCCCGGGTCAACGAGGACGTCAACGAGGAGTGGATCTCGGACAAGACCCGCTTCGCCGTCGACGGCCTGTCCCGCCAGCGCCTCGACAGCCCCTTCATTCGCGAGAACGGCCGGCTTCGCCCCGCGACCTGGGCCGAGGCCCTGTCCCTCGCCGCCACCCGCCTGTCCTCCGCCAGGCCTGAGCGCATTGGCGCCATCGCCGGCGACCTGCAGGACGCGGAGTCCCTGAAGGCGACGCTCGACCTGTTCCGCGCCCTGGGCTCGGCCAATACCGATTGCCGCCAGGACGGCATGGCCCTGGGCACCGGCCCGCGGGAGTCCTGGCTGTTCAATGCCGGGATCTCCGGGCTGGAGGACATCGACGTCCTCCTCCTGGTGGGAACCAATCCGCGCCTCGAGGCGCCGGTGCTGAACGCCCGCCTGCGCCGCCGCTGGCTCTCCGGCGACCTCCAGGTGGGCCTGGTCGGCACGCCCTCTGACCTGACCTACGACTTCGACCACCTGGGCGAGACCGCTTCGGCCCTCACCGCCCTGGCCAAGGCCCGCTCGGGCTTCGCCAAGGTGCTGAAAGGGGCGAAGGCTCCGGCCCTCGTCATCGGCACCGGCGCCCTGTCCGGCCCGCATGGCGCGGCCGTGGCCCACGCCGCCGCCCAGGTCGCCAAGGCCTTTGGCATGAGCTGGAACGTGCTCCACACCGCCGCCTCCCGGGTGGGTGGCCTGGACATGGGCTTCCTTCCGGCTGAGGGCGGGCTCGACGCCCGGGCCATGACGGCCAAGGGCGCCCTCGACGTGCTCTTCCTGCTCGGCGCAGACGAGATCGACCTGTCGGCCTCCGACGCCTTCCGCATCTACCTCGGGTCGCACGGCGACGCCGGGGCCCATGCGGCAGACCTGATCTTCCCCGCGTCGGCCTACACCGAGAAGGATGGCCTCTACGTCAACCTCGAGGGGCGGGTGCAGATGGGCCAGAGGGCGGTCTTCCCCAAGGGCGAGGCCCGGGAGGACTGGACCATCCTGCGCGCCCTGTCCGAGCGCCTCGGCAAGACCCTGCCGTATGATAGCCTAGACCAGCTGCGGGCCCGGCTCTTCGCTGATCACCCCACCTTCGGCCAGATCGACTGGGCCCCCCGGGGGCAGGCGGACCTGTCGGCCATCGGCGCGGCTGGAGACGTCGGAGATGCGCCCCTCGCCAGTGCGGTGAAGGCCTTCCATCTCACCAATCCGGTCGCGCGCGCCAGCGTGACCATGGCCGAGTGCGCCGCCCTGGCGGCGGGCCCGGCGAAACTGGCGGCGGAGTAGGGCATGGACGCGGCGCAATCCTTCTGGGCCACGCCGGGCGGCTGGACCCTGATCACCTTCCTGCAGATCCTGGCCGTCCTCGGCTGGCTGCTGATCTCGCTCGCCTTCTTCATGTACGGCGACCGCAAGATCTGGGCCGGCGTCCAGATGCGCAAGGGTCCAAACGTCGTCGGCCCCTTCGGCCTGCTCCAGTCCTTTGCAGACCTGCTCAAGTTCATCCTGAAGGAGATCGTCATCCCCGACGGGGCGGACAAGACGGTCTTCCTCCTGGCCCCGATCCTGACCTTCGCCCTCGCCCTGGTGGGCTGGGCGGTCATTCCCCTGGCCCCTGGCTGGGTGGTCTCGGACATCAATGTCGGCGTCCTCTATCTCTTCGCCATCTCCTCCCTGGGCGTCTACGGGATCATCATGGGCGGGTGGGCCTCGAACTCGAAGTATCCCTTCCTCGGCAGCCTGCGCTCGGCGGCGCAGATGGTCTCCTACGAGGTCTCCATCGGCTTCGTGATCATCACGGTCATCCTGCTTTCGGGAACGATGAACCTGAACCAGATTGTCCTGAAGCAGGCCGGTGGCTTCTGGAACTGGAACGTCTTCGGCGGCGGCCTTCACAACCTGCCCATCGCCCTCGTCATGATCCCCATGTCGGTGATCTTCTTCATCTCGGCCCTGGCCGAGACCAACCGCCCGCCCTTCGACCTGCCCGAGGCAGAGTCCGAACTCGTGGCGGGCTATCAGGTGGAATACTCCTCCTCACCCTTCCTGCTCTTCATGATCGGCGAACTGGCGAACATCGTCCTGATGTGCGCCATGATCGCGATCCTGTTCTTCGGGGGATGGCAGGCGCCGATCGACCTGGCCTTCGTTCGCGAGTGGTCGCCCACGGCGCAGAGCTTCTACGGCTTCATGTGGCTGTTCCTGAAGATCATCTTCTTCTTCTTCCTGTTCGCCATGGTGAAGGCCATCGTACCCCGCTACCGCTATGACCAGCTCATGCGGCTGGGCTGGAAGGTCTTCCTGCCCATCTCCCTGGTGGCGGTGATCCTCGTCGCCGGCTGGCGTGTCTTTGGACAGGGTGTCGGATGAGGCTCGCCCTGGTCATCTGCCTGTCGGCCGCAGGGCTCCTGGCCTCCGCCTGCGCATCGACTCCGAATGGTGATGTGGCGACCTACGACACCCTGCGCCTGGCGCGGGAGCAGTGCCGCAGCCAGGGCAAGGAACTGGGGCTCCGGCCGGACGGCAATGAGCGCCGTATGTCGGGCTACGAGTGCAAGGGAAAGTAGGACGGCATGTTCAATCGCATTTCCCAGGTGGTCCGGGGCGCAGCCCTCGCCGATTTCGTCGGTGCCTTCGGCATGGCCCTGGTCTACATGGCCCGCCCCAAGGCCACGGTGATCTATCCCTATGAGCGGGGCCCGCAGTCCCCCCGGTTCCGTGGCGAGCATGCCCTGCGGCGCTATCCCAGCGGGGAGGAGCGCTGCATCGCCTGCAAGCTCTGCGAGGCCATCTGCCCGGCCCAGGCCATCACCATCGAGGCAGAGCCCCGTGAGGACGGCAGCCGCCGGACAACCCGCTACGACATCGATATGGTCAAGTGCATCTACTGCGGCCTGTGCCAGGAGGCCTGCCCGGTGGACGCCATCGTCGAGGGTCCGAACATCGAATTCGCGGTCGAGACCCGCGAGGAACTCTACTACGACAAGGAACGCCTGCTCGATAACGGAGACCGTTGGGAGCGGGAGATCGCCAAGAACCTGGAGCTGGACGCGCCCTACCGGTAACCCCGGTTGGCGATTCCGAACGTGCTGGAAACCTCGTCGTCTCCCCCTGGAGTTCGGCGGTTCAAGAAGAGGGACTGAACCCGGTGGCCTTGCAGGCAATCGCATTCTATCTGCTGTCGGCGGTGACGATCGGGGCGGGTCTTGGCGTGGTTTCGGCCCGCAATCCCGTTCACTCGGTCCTCCTGCTCATCCTGGCCTTCTTCTCGGCGGCGGGGCTCTTCGTCCTCCTGGGGGCGGAGTTCCTGGCCATGCTGCTGGTCGTGGTCTACGTCGGCGCCGTGGCGGTGCTCTTCCTGTTTGTCGTCATGATGCTGGATGTGGACTTCACCTCCCTGCGGCAGGGCTTCGCCCGCTATATGCCCCTCGGAGCGGCTGTCGCCGGGATCCTCGCCTTCGAGATGGTGGCCGTCTCGGCGGTCATCGCCAACCGCGGGCAAGCGGCGGGCTCGACGGGCCCCATGGCGTCCGCGCCGGACACCACCAACACCGAGACCATCGGCCGGGTCCTCTACACGGACTACGTCTACTTCTTCCAGGCGGCGGGACTGGTCCTGCTGGTGGCCATGATCGGGGCGATCGTCCTGACCCTGCGCCACAAGCCGGGGGTCAAGCGCCAGGTCATTGCCGACCAGGTCGCCCGAACGCCCGCCACGGGCATGCGTGTCGTCTCGGTCAAGCCCGGGGAAGGGATCCAGGAATGATCATCGGTCTGGCGCACTACCTGGCGGTCGCCGCCATCCTGTTCACCATCGGCGTGTTCGGCATCTTCGTGAACCGCAAGAACATCATCGTCATCCTGATGTCCGTCGAGCTCATCCTGCTGGCGGTGAACATCAACTTCGTCGCCTTCTCGAGCTACCTGCACAACGTGATCGGGCAGATCTACGCCATGTTCATCCTCACCGTCGCCGCGGCTGAGGCCGCCGTCGGCCTGGCGATCCTGGTGACCTTCTTCCGTAACCGCGGGGACATCGCCGTGGACGACGCCTCCGTGATGAAGGGCTGATTTCCAGAGATGACTGCTGAAGCCCTTCTTCCGATCATCGTCTTCGGGCCCCTCGCCGGGGCCATCATCGCTGGCCTCTTCGGCACCCGCCTGGGCGCCATGGCCTCCCAGGCGGTGACCACCGGCCTTCTGGTCCTGTCCGCCGTCCTGTCCTGGGTGGTGTTCAGCCAGTGGACCTGGGGCGGGCTCGAGCCCTTCACCCTGACCCTCGCCCCCTTCATCCATGTGGGCGAGTTCATCTCCAACTGGTCGATCCGCCTCGACGGCCTGTCGGCCGTCATGCTGGTGGTGGTCACCACGGTCTCGGCCCTCGTCCATGTCTACAGCTGGGGCTATATGGCCGAGGATCCTTCCCGGCCGCGGTTCTTCGCCTACCTCTCCCTCTTCACCTTCGCCATGCTCGCCCTGGTGACCGCTGCCGACTTCATGCAGCTGTTCTTCGGCTGGGAAGGGGTGGGCCTGGCCTCCTACCTGCTGATCGGCTTCTGGCACCACAAGGACAGCGCCAACGCCGCCGCCATCAAGGCCTTCGTCGTCAACCGGGTGGGCGACTTCGGCTTCGCCCTCGGCATCATGACCGTCTTCTGGATGTTCGGCTCCATCCAGTTCGCCGAGGTCTTTTCGAACATCGACGAGATCGCCGGTTCGAAGTGGCGGTTCATCGGCTACGACTGGTCGGCCGTCGACCTGGCCTGCGGGCTCCTCTTCATCGGCGCCATGGGCAAGTCGGCCCAGTTCTTCCTGCACACCTGGCTGCCCGACGCCATGGAGGGCCCGACCCCTGTGTCGGCCCTGATCCACGCCGCCACCATGGTCACTGCCGGCGTCTACATGGTCTGCCTGCTGTCCCCCATGTTCGAGGTCGCCCCGGTCGCCCGGGACATCGTCACCGTCATCGGCGCGGTCACGGCCCTCTTCGCCGCTACGGTCGGACTGGCCCAGAACGATATCAAGCGCGTGATCGCCTATTCGACCTGTTCGCAGCTCGGCTACATGTTCTTCGCCGCCGGCGTCGGCGCCTACCAGGCGGCCATGTTCCACCTCTTCACCCACGCCTTCTTCAAGGCCCTCCTGTTCCTGGGCGCCGGCTCGGTCATCCACGGCATGCACCACGAGCAGGACATGCGGCGCATGGGCGGCCTGTGGCGCTACCTGCCGGTCACCTATGCCGTCATGACCATCGGCACCCTGGCCATCACCGGCTTCGGCATTCCCAGCCTCCACCTTGGCCTCGCCGGGTTCTATTCGAAGGACACCATCATCGAGGCGGCCTGGGCCGCTGCCAACGCCCATGGCGGGGTGGCCGCCTTCGCCTTCCTCGTCAGTCTCATGGCTGCGGGCCTGACCGCCTTCTATTCCTGGCGCCTGGCCTTCATGACCTTCCACGGGACCCCCA
The DNA here is from genome assembly GCA_903912465.1 of uncultured Alphaproteobacteria bacterium. Lineage (GTDB taxonomy): Bacteria > Pseudomonadota > Alphaproteobacteria > Caulobacterales > Caulobacteraceae > Phenylobacterium. The sequence goes on from CAIWHQ010000386.1 coordinate 9,468, forward strand.
AGTGGGCCGGGGAGGGCGCGCATGGCCATGCTGGGACCGACGCCCATGCCCATGACGAGCATGTCCCCGATACCCATGTCCCCGACGCTCATGCCCATGCCGCCCTTGCGCACGATGACCACGCCCACGCGGATCACGGGCACGGCCACGGTGCCCACAAGCCGCACGAGAGCCCGGTGTCCATGCTGGCGCCGATCCTGGCCCTGTCGGTGGGTGCCTTGGCCGCTGGCTATGTCTTCGTGGACAAGTTCGTGGGCGACGGTCGAGACGCCTTCTGGCGCGGTGCCATCGTGAACGGACCGGCCAACAAGGTGCTCGAGCACGCCCACCACGCCCCGACCTGGGTGCTTTGGGCACCTCTGGTGGTGTCGGCCATCGGCTTCGCGACCGCCTGGTATGTCTATATCGCCAACGAGGGCATGGGCGCGCGCCTCGCCGCCCGAAAGGGACCGGTCTGGTCCTTCCTCTACAACAAGTGGTTCTTCGACGAGCTCTACCAGGCCACCTTCGTGCGCGGGGCCCGCCTGCTGGGCGACCTGTTCTGGAAGGTCGGGGACCAGAAGATCATCGACGGCCTGGGCCCCGACGGCGTCTCCGCCGTCTCCGCCGCCCTGGGTCGACGCACCGGTCAGCTTCAGACCGGCTACCTGTACCACTACGCCTTCGTCATGCTGCTCGGGGTGGCGGGTCTTCTGACCTTTGCCCTCTGGGCCTGGCGGGCTTGAGGGAGGCGAGACAATGACTGGCATACTCTCCCTCATCACCTTCGCACCCGCGATCGGGGCGGCGCTGATCCTTGCCCTGCGCGCCGGCCGGCCCGCCTCACCGCAGGGCGATGACCAGGCCCGATGGATCGCCTTCGGGACCAGCCTGGTCACCCTGGGCCTGTCCGTCCTCCTGACCCTGCGGTTCGACAATGCGAACCCCGGCTTCCAGTTCGTCGAGGACATCCCCTGGTTCGCCGGGCTGCATTACCGCATGGGCGTTGACGGGATTTCCGTCCTCTTCGTCCTGCTGACGGCCTTCCTGACCCCCATTTGCATCGCGGCCTCCTGGAAGTCGGTGGAGAACCGGGTGACCTCCTACATGGTCGCCTTCCTGCTGCTGGAGGCCCTGGTCATTGGCGTCTTCTGCGCCCTCGACCTGGTGCTCTTCTACGTCTTCTTCGAGTTCGGCCTGGCGCCCATGTTCCTGATCATCGGGATCTGGGGCGGCAAGCGGCGGGTCTACGCCGCCTTCAAGTTCTTCCTCTACACCCTGCTGGGCTCGGTGCTGATGCTGGCCGCCGTGCTGGCCATGATCGGCGCTTCAGGCACCAGTTCCATCCCGGACCTCATGGCCTTCCGGTTCGAGCCCTGGATGCAGACCTGGCTCTGGCTGGCCTTCTTCGCCTCCTTCGCGGTGAAGATGCCCATGTGGCCGGTGCACACCTGGCTTCCCGACGCCCACGTCGAGGCTCCCACCGCCGGTTCAGTCATCCTGGCGGGCATACTGCTGAAGATGGGGGGCTATGGCTTCCTGCGCTTCAGCCTGCCCATGTTCCCGGACGCCTCCCAGGCCTTTGCGCCCCTGGTCTTCGCCCTGTCGGCCATCGCCATCATCTACACCTCGCTGGTGGCCTTCCGTCAGACCGACATCAAGAAGCTGATCGCCTATTCGTCGGTGGCCCACATGGGCTTCGTGACCATGGGTATCTTCTCCTTCGACGTGATCGGCGTGCAGGGGGCCATCTTCCAGATGCTGAGCCACGGGGTCATCTCCGGCGCGCTCTTCCTGTGCGTGGGCGTCGTCTACGACCGCATGCACACCCGCGAGATCGCCTTCTACGGTGGCCTTGTGAAGCGCATGCCGGTCTTCGCCGCGGTCTTCCTTCTCTTCACCATGGGCAATGTGGGCCTTCCCGGCACGTCGGGCTTCGTGGGCGAGATCATGACCCTGACCGGCGTCTATTTCAGCTCGACCTGGACGGCGCTGGCGGCCACCACGGGTGTCATCCTTTCGGCCGTCTACGCCCTCAGCCTCTACCGGCGGGTCGTCCTGGGCGAGATGACCAACCCGGCCCTCGCCGAGATCACCGACATGGACTGGCGCGAGATGCTGATCTTTGCACCGCTGGTGATCGCAACCCTCTGGCTGGGCTTCCAGCCTGGCCTCGTCTTCAACATTACCGCCAGTTCGGTCGACGGCCTGCTCGGCGCCTTCCGCACTGCGGTCGGTCACTGAGGGAGGTCGAAGGAAACCGCCATGTTCACCACTGACCTCGCCATTGCTGCGCCTCAGCTGATCCTCGCCGCAGCTGCGCTCGCCCTGCTGGTATTGGGTGCCTTCCTGCCGCGCCCGGACCGGGTGGTCGGATTTGGGGCCATGGCCGCCCTGGCTGTCGCAACCTTCGCGGCCGCCACAGGCCCCAGGGGACTGGCCTTCCAGGGGGCCCTGTCCGCCGATGCGGCCTCGGTCTTCGCCCAGGTGGTGATCTATCTCAGCAGCCTGGTGGCGATCCCCCTTGGACAGGGCTGGTTCGCCCGGCGGGGAATCCGGCTGTTCGAATTCCCGGTCCTCATCCTCCTGGCCGCCCTGGGCATGGGGATGATGGCGGGGGCGGGCGACCTCTTGTCCCTCTACATCGGCGTGGAACTCCAGTCCCTGGCCCTCTACGTCCTGGCCGCCCTGCAGAGGGATGATGCCAAGGCCTCGGAGGCCGGCCTGAAATACTTCGTTCTGGGTGCCCTGTCCTCAGGCCTGCTGCTCTATGGCGCCTCCCTCGTCTACGGCTTCTCCGGTTCCATCCGCTTTGTCGCCATTGCGGCGGCGGTGCAGGGGCAGGCCGGAACCGGCGTGCTCTTCGGCCTCGTCTTCATGATCTGCGGCCTGGCCTTCAAGGTCTCGGCCGCGCCCTTCCACATGTGGACGCCGGACGTCTACGAGGGCGCGCCGACGCCGGTCGTGGCCTATTTCGCCGGGGCGCCGAAGCTGGCCGCCATGCTGCTCTTCGCCCGGGTCCTGGCCGAAGCCTTCCCCGAAGCCATCCCCCAGTGGCGCCAGGTCCTCATCCTGATCGCCCTGGCCTCCGTAGCCGTGGGGGCCCTGGCGGGTCTGGCCCAGACCAACCTGAAGCGCCTGTGGGCCTATTCCTCCATCGCCAACGTCGGATACGCGATCCTTGGCCTTGCGGCGGGTACCGCCGAGGGGATCCAGGCCATGCTGGTCTTCATGGCCCTCTACAGCGTATCCGTGATGGGCTTCTTCGCCTGCCTTGCAGCCCTGTCGCGCAACGGCCGGCCCCTCGAGACCCTCGAGGATATGGCGGGGCTCTTCCAGCAGCGCCCCTGGCTCAGCCTGTCCCTGACCGTCTTCGCCTTGTCGGGCCTGGGCCTGCCGCCCTTCGCCGGGTTCTGGGGGAAGTACTATGTCTTCAAGGCGGCAGTTAATGCCGGTGATCCCATCCTGCTCTGGGCCGCCGTGGCGGCCCTGGTCGGCAGCGTCATTGCCGCCTTCTACTACCTGCGCCTGGTCAAGGTGATGTGGCTCGACCCGGCGCCTGGGCCCACCGATACGCCGCCCGTCGAGGCCGGGATCATTGCCATCGGTGCCGCCGCCTTCACCTTTCCGGTGGTGCTGGCCCTGATGCCGGCGATTGACGGTTACGCCCGAGCGGCGGCCGCCGCGCTCGGCCTGGGCTAGGTGAGTCTCCCGCCCATCGAGAGCCACGCGGTCCTCGACTCGACCAACGCCGAGGCCCGGCGACGGGCCGAGGCGGGGGACTTCGGTCCGGTCTGGATCCACGCCCTCGAGCAGACGGCGGGCCGCGGCCGGCGGGGGCGACCCTGGCAGGGCGGCGGGGGCAATCTGGCCGCCACCCTCCTGACCCCCATCGACCAGCTTCCCGCCGAGGCGGCCCAGGTATCTTTCGTCGCCGCCGTCGCCCTCTGCGAGACCGTCAACGCCCTGGCTGGCCCCACCGCCTCGAGGCTCCGCTGGCCAAACGATCTCTATGTCGCCGGTGGCAAGGCGGCTGGCATTCTCCTGGAGTCCGGGCCCCGGCCGGGAGGCGGGGTCTGGCTGGCGGTCGGGATCGGCGTCAATCTGGCTTCGGCTCCGCCCCGCGATCAGGTCGAGCGCCCGGCAACTGCCCTTGCGGACCTTCCGGGCTTCCAGCCGCCGTCCCCCGCCGCCTTCCTCGCCCCGCTCGCCGAGCGTTTCGAGTCCTGGCAGCAGGTCTGGTCACGGGATGGCTTCGCCCCCGTCGCTGCGGCCTGGACCCAGCTGGCGGATGGCCTCGGGGGTCCCTGTACCGCCAGGCTTCCCGACCGGACCCTTTCGGGCGTTGCGGAAGCCCTGGACGGCGACGGCGCCCTGCGCCTGCGCCTGGATAGCGGCGAGACCGTCCGGATCACCGCCGGCGATGTTTTCTTCGGA
>CAIWHQ010000387.1 GCA_903912465.1 uncultured Alphaproteobacteria bacterium
GAGGACCGGGCCCTCGGGCACCTCTTCGAGCGGGACCCCGCGCGCATCCGCCCCCTCGCCGTCTATCTCCGCCAGGAGCGGCCGCGCCGGGTGCGGCCAGTCGGCGTCCTCTCCAGCTATTCCAACTATGGCGCGGCCCTCGCGGGCGAGGCGGCGGCATGGACCTCGGGCAAGACCTTCGAGCGCCTGGCCGAGGAGAGCCTGTTCGAGCCCATGGGGATGGCGCGGACAAGCTTCCGGGAGCCGCGTCCGGCCCGACGGGACCTCCCGGCTCCCATGGCACCCGCCCTGGCGGCGGACCTCTCAAGGGGTTTTTCCTGGACCGGAGTCGGGTTGCGTGCCGAGCCCTTCGAGTACATCGGCCAGGTCGCTCCGGCCGGTTCAGCCTCCTCTACCGCGGATGACATGGCCCGCTACATGATCACCCTGCTGGGCGGCGGCCTCACAGGCGAAACCCGCGTCTGGGGCGAGACGACGAACCAGGCCCTCGCCCAACCCCTCAGGCGGACGCCGCCCGGGATCAACGGCTGGCGGCGCGGCTTCATCACCTATGCGCTCCCCGGGGGCCTTTCCGGTTATGGCCATGATGGGGCGACCCAGACCTTCATGACCAATATGACGATTGTTCCGGATCTTCGCCTCGGGATCTTCATCAGCACCAACACCAGCACAGGTCGGGTTCTCACCCAGCGGTTTGCGGCCCGGGTGGTGGAGCAGGTCGGGCGGAACTCCACGGCCTGGCCGCGTCCGGCGGTGCCGGGGCTCTACGCAGAGCGCGCACTCTACGAAGGCCGCTACCTGGGCACACGCCGGGCCTATTCGGGCCTTGAGGGCATGCTGGATCGCCTGAATGGCGGCCTCACCGTGCAGGTGACCCCGGAAGGCCGACTGGTGACGCGCGAGGGGGGCCGCTCCCAGACCTGGGTCCCGGAAGGCTCGCCAAAGTCGGGGCTCTTCATCTCGGATACGGGATACGAGCGCCGGGTGTTCAAGATCGAAGGCGACCGCGCCGCGCGGATGCTGACGGCGGCCAACACCCAGGTGTATGAGCGCGCACCCTGGTGGAGCCGGGCCAGCCTTCTCGGGGTGGGTGCCGCGGTGACCGCCCTTGTCAGTGTGGCCACGCTTTGGGGAGCCCTGTTCCGAAATCGCCGGGACTTCCGTCAGACGCCGATCCAGGCCCGGGCTGGCGTCCTGCTGTCGCTGCAGTCCGTCCTGTGGCTCGTCGCCCTGGGGCTCCTGGGGCTCTGGATGGTGACGACACCCGCGGACGCCCTGCTGTTCGATTGGCCAGGGCTCTACCTGCTCGCAGCCTCGGCCACGGCCCTGGTGGCGACCTTCCTGACCCTGGTCTGTACGGGACTTGCCCCCCTGGTGATCCGTAGCGGACGCCGGCTGGACAGCTGGAGCCCAATCCGGCGCATCGCCTACATCGCAACTGTCGGGCTGTCCCTGCTCTTCGGCGTGCTGCTGGCGCTCTGGGGCGGCCTCTCGCCCTGGGCCGGATAGCGTCTAGGGCCTGTCCCCTTTCGGCGAAACATCCATAGGGAAAGAACAGGCTCCCAATCCCTGGCGTCACAGCCTGTTTCGGTCCGTTGACCCGTTCCCGCCCGTCGGAACACCCCTCAGCGACCCCCACGACGGCTCCAACAAAACTCCCGCGTAAACTCCTCGTTTACCAACCACTGGGTAATTCCTGCCTATGCGTCGGCAGGAACTGCACCCCTTGCAGCCGACGGTGGGAGACTGAGGCCCTTGAACGGTTTCTTCGCCGCTCTGCAGAGATTTGGTCTCGGCCGCCTGGCGGCCTTCGCCGGCATCGGCGTAGGCATCGCCGCGGCCCTCGGTGCCCTGTTCATGAACATGGGCCGTCCGAACGCCCTCCTGTACTCAAACCTCGACCTCAAGGAGGCCGGGGAAATCACCCGGGCCCTGGACCAGGCCAATATCCGCTACGAGGCCAAGGGTGACGGTTCGACCCTCATGGTGGCCAGGGACGAGGTCGCGAGCACCCGACTGCTGCTGTCCGGCAAGGGGCTGCCGACGGCAGGCTCTGTCGGCTACGAAATCTTCGACCAGACCAGCGTCGTCGGCCAGACGGACTTCGTCCAGCAACTCAATCGCCAGCGCGCCCTGGAGGGTGAGCTGGCCCGGACCATCCAGAGCCTGGAGGGCGTCACCTCGGCGCGGGTCCACCTGGTCTTGCCCAAGAAGGAGCTATTCGAGGACGAGATCCAGCAGGCCTCGGCCTCCGTCAGCATTGCCGTCGGCGCCCGGGAGCCCACGCCTGACCAGGTCCGCGCCATACAGAACCTGGTGGCGGGCGCTGTCCCCAACATGAAGCCCGACAGGGTCACGGTGGTCGACCAGCACGCCAAGACCCTTTCCGGTGGCAGCGAGGGTGACGCCATGGCCGCCGATGGCCGGAAGTCCGCCGTCGAAGCCAGGGTCGCAAAGACGGTCAAGACCCTGGTGGAGGGCGTCGTCGGAGCCGGAAAGGCACGGGTCAACGTCACGGCCGACCTTGATCTCTCCCAGGTGACCATCCAGCAGGAAACCTTTGACCCTGACGGTCAGGTGGTTCGTTCGGAGACCACCAGCGAAGAAAACGCCAACGAGAACCAACCGAACCAGACCGGCGCCGTCACCGCGGCGGCCAACATCCCCGGCGCGCCTCCAAATCCGGAAGGCAATATCAACTCGGCGTCAGGGCGGACCGGCACGACCACCAACTACGACATCTCCAAGACCGTGCGCACCGAGGTCAAGGAGCCCGGACAGGTCAAGCGCCTCTCCGTCGCCGTGGCTGTGGATGGCGTGACGGCCCCGGCCGGCAAGGACGGCAAGCCCGGCGCCTACACGGCCCGTCCCGCGGCGGAAATGCAGAGGATCGAGCAGCTGGTTCGGACGGCTGTCGGCTTTGACGCCCAGAGAGGCGATCAGGTTACGGTGATCAACGTCCAGTTCCCCCGCGCCGACACCGGCGGCGGGGTCGTGACCGCCAACCCCCTGATGGGCTTCGACAAGAACGACATCATGCAGATCGTGCAGTGGGTGATCCTGCTGATCGTCGCCCTGCTGACCATCTTCTTCGTGGTCCGGCCCCTGTTCAACGGTTCGGCCGGGCCTCGGACCGGCGTGACCCGGCTGGTCACGACGGCAGATGGACAGCAGATGATGCTGCCGATGGATCCCTCGACCGGGGACCCGCTCGCCCTGCCCGGCCCCGACCAGAGCGAGATGGAGCAGCGGATCGCGATCGCCAAGATCGAGGGCCAGGTCAAGGCCAGTTCGATCAAGCGCGTGGCGGAGTTCGTGGAGTCCCATCCTGAGGAGTCGGTGGCGCTGCTGCGCACCTGGCTGCACCAGCCCACATGAGCCGGGGACCCCAAAAAGGCGGCATGATCACCGACGCCTCCATGCTGTCGGGACCGGAGAAGGCAGCGATTGTTCTTCTCACCCTGGGGGAGGAAGGCACCGCGATCTGGCAGATGCTGGACGAGGAGGAGATCAAGGAGGTCTCCCAGGCCATGGCCACCCTCGGCAACGTCACGTCCAGCGTGGTCGAGGTCCTTCTGGTCGAGTTCATCTCGAACGTCTCCGGCGGCGGCACCGTCATGGGCTCGTTCGAGCAGACCCAGCGGCTCCTCGCCTCCTTCCTCGACCCCGACAAGGTCGACGGTCTCATGGAGGAAATCCGGGGTCCGGCCGGCCGGACCATGTGGGACAAGCTGGGCAATGTCAGCGAAGGCGTCCTCGCCAACTACCTGAAGAACGAGTACCCGCAGACGGTCGCCGTCGTCCTTTCCAAGGTCAAGCCGGACCATGCCTCCCGCGTCCTCGGTGCCCTGCCCGAGGACTTCGCCATGGAATGCGTGACCCGGATGCTCCGCATGGAGCCGGTCCAGCGCGAGATCCTCGACAAGATTGAGCAGACCCTGCGCACCGAGTTCATGTCGAACCTGGCCCGCACCTCCAAGCGCGACAGCCACGAAATGATGGCTGATATCTTCAACTCCTTCGACCGGCAGACCGAGACCCGCTTCATCTCGGCCCTCGAGGAGCGGAACCGCGACAGTGCCGAGCGAATCCGGGCCCTCATGTTCGTCTTCGAGGACCTCTCCAAGCTTGATCCCGGCGGGGTCCAGACCCTGCTCAGGGCGGTGGACAAGGCCCAGCTTGGCCTTGCCCTGAAGGGCGCATCCGAGGATCTGCGGAGCCTGTTCTTCTCCAACATGTCCGAGCGTGCCGCCCGGATCCTAAGGGAGGACATGGAGAATATGGGCCCCGTCCGGCTCCGCGATGTCGACCAGGCTCAGATGGCCATGGTCCAGTCGGCGAAGGACCTGGCGCAGAAGGGCGAGATCATGATCGCCGGCTCGAGCGGCGATGACGAGCTGATCTACTGATGTCCGAGCCCCTCCTCGAAAGATTTGGCTTCGACACCGTCTTTGACGGCGTGGGCAATGTCGCGCGCAGCGCCCCCCGGCCCAAGCGCTACTTCACGGTCGACGAGATGGAGGCCGCTCGCGCCCGCGCCTTCGCCGACGGCGAACAGAAGGCGCTTGGCGAGATGTCGGCCCTGCAGGCGCGGGCGCTTGCGGAAATCTCCAAGCAC
>CAIWHQ010000388.1 GCA_903912465.1 uncultured Alphaproteobacteria bacterium
CCCCCTGGCGCTGCGCCTGTTGGCGCTGGCTGCTAATGATGCCAGTTTGGAGTCCAGACAAATGAATTCGCGGATAGGATTGCTGCAGTGCGGAAATCCTGTCTGAGCGTGTCTTCCGCGCCGCCATTCCAGGGGCGCGGCGGCCTCGGAAAAGTGGAGATTCACCTTGCGCTACCTGCACACCATGGTCCGGGTCCGGGACCTCGACGCCTCGCTCAAGTTCTATTGCGACCTTCTGGGTCTGGAAGAGATCTCGCGCAGCGAGAGCGCACAGGGCCGATTCACCCTGGTCTTCCTCTGCGCACCCGGTGACAAGGATCTGGCCCGGGAACGCCGCGCGCCCACGGTGGAGCTGACCTACAACTGGGATACCGAGGACTACCAGGGCGGCCGCAACTTCGGGCATCTGGCCTATGCCGTCGACGACATCTACGTCACCTGTCAGCGCCTGGAGGACGGGGGCGTCACTATCAGCCGACCGCCGCGCGACGGCCGGATGGCCTTCGTCCGCTCGCCGGACGGCATCTCCATCGAGCTACTCCAGGCCGGCCCGGCCCTGGCGCCCGCCGAGCCCTGGGCCTCAATGCCCAATGTCGGGGCCTGGTGATCGGGGCCTGGTGATCAGGACTCGGGATAGCCGAATCGACTGAGCCAGGGAGCCAGGGGGGCGAAGGGCTCGGCCACCCGGTCCGCATAGGGCCGCCAGGCTCCGCCGCCGTCCGTCCTGAGCCCGCCGGCCAGCTGGGCGGCGGACGGGGTGGCGATCGCCCGGTCGGCGTTGCGCGCGCCCACGTCGCGCATAGCCTCGGTCCACTCCACACCCACCGTCTGGCAGATCGACTGCATGACGGTCGTGAAGTCCTCCAGCAGGGCCTCGTGGCGCACGAAGGTCCAGGGCGAGGCCGACTGGCCCTCAAGCCGCATGGAGAAGGTCATCACCGCATCGTAGAAGCCCGCCGCGCTCCGGAGGTCCAGGAGGTGGAACATGGGCGCGCTCATCCGGAAGCGCCGCCGCCAGCAGGAGAAGACCACATCCCTCGGATCGCGCAGGGCGAAGAGGATGGTCGCCTCCGGGAAGAGGCGCTGGATCAGGGGCAACTTCAGGCTGTTAAGGGGATAGCGGTCGAGGAACACCTTTCCCTCCGGGTCGAGTCCCGCTTCACGGACCCGCTTCCAGTAAGCGTCGCGGAAGGCCGCCAGGTCCTCGGGTCCGGCGTCTGCCAGGGCCGAGAGATCGGTGGGGTCGCGCAGGTAACGCCGGACCGCGTCGGCCAGGGCCTCCTGCTCCTCGAGGGCGATCACTTCCGGCGAACCGGTAAGGGCGGCCTCGAGCAGGGTGGTCCCGGAACGCGGGAAGCCCAGCAGGAAGACATGGGACCGGGCGGGCCCTGGCGGCAGGCTGTCTGCGGCCGGTGACCTGAGCCGGCCCGGATGGCGTGCCAGCCAGCCGTCCATCCGGCGAGTGTGCTCCACGGCGCCGGTTCCGGCGAACCGGTGGGCGTAGTGGCGGCGCAGGATGTCGTTGCCGCCCGACCAGGCCCCGAAGGCACCAAGGCGCTCACCCCTCAGGTCGAGGACGTCCCCCAGCAGATTGAGGGCGTCGGCGGTCCCGACGCCCGGGAGGCGCGGGTCGGCGATGAGCGTCTTGAGCCGGGCTTCGGCCTCGCCAAGCCGGCCGTCATCGACTTCGGCCCGGGCCTTGGCCATCAGGGCGTCCGCGGCGTCGGGTGCCCGCGCCAGCACCCGGTCGGCCAGGCTCTCGGCCTCGGCGAAGGCCCCGCGCCGGGCGGCGATGACCGCGAGCCCGGCAAGGGCGATGATCTGGTCGGGATCGATCTCGAGGGCGCGGCGGTAGGCGACGCCAGCCCGGTCGAGTCGTCCGGAAGCGGCGAGGGCCTGGCCCAGGTTGGCGTGGGCCGGGGCGAAGTCAGGGACGAGGGTGATCAGGTCCCGGAACACCGACTCGGCCTCGGCTGGGGCCTCAAGGGCCAGGAGGCAGAGCCCCAGGGCGTTGACGACGCCGGGATCCCCGGGCGCCAGGTGGCGGGCCCTCTGCAGCCAGATCAGGGCCTCTCCGGGTTTGCCCTCGGCCTCCAGCCGGCCGGCAGACAGATTGAGCAGGGTCGGGTGCTCATAGCCCTCCGCCAGGGCGGCCTCGGCGGCGGCGAAGGCACCGGGCATGTCTCTGGCGGCGATCCTCTCGCCGATGGCGTCCATCACGGACTGGGGAGGACGCGGTCCCGGAGGCGCCGCGCCCGGCTGGGCTGCGGGCGCCGGCTGGGGCCCGACCCGGTAGCTGAAACCGCTGGAAAGCGGGCGAATGCGGGGCGGCTGGCTCATGCCTCGGGTTCCTCTGCCTCGACGGGGTGGCGTCCGCCCCAGGGATCGGTCGCCGACAGTCCCGTGCCGTCAGACTCGATCCAGGCCGGACCCGCTGGAACCTTGCCGAAGCCGCCAGGGATGTCGAGAACATAGGTCGGCTGGCAGAGGCCCGAATAGCGCCCTCTCAGGCCCCGCACCAGGGCCTGGCCCTCGGCGAGGGACACCCGGAATCGGGCCGTGCCCGGTGCCGGGTCGGGATGATGCAGGTAGTAGGGTCGCACGCCCCGCTCCACCAGGGCACGCATGAGGTCGCCCAGTACCTCGACCCGGTCGTTGACGCCCCTCAGGAGCACGGTCTGGCTGAGCAGCAGGGCACCCGCGCCGGCCAGACGGGCCAGGGCGGCGTCGGCCGCCGGAGTCAGCTCCCGGGCATGGTTGACGTGAATGCCCACCGCCAGGGTCAGGCGCGAGCCGGACAGGGCCTCGACCAGGGCCTCGCTCACCTTTTCCGGGTCGGCCACGGGCAGGCGGGTGTGGACCCTCAGGATCTTCACGTGCGGGATGTCACCGATGCGCCGCACCAGGTCCGCGATCCGGCGCGGGGACAGCACGAGAGGGTCGCCGCCGGTCAGGATCACCTCCCACACTTCCGGATGGCCGGCGATGTAGGCCAGGGCTCCGTCCAGCTCTGCCGGCGTCAGGCCCCCGGCACCGCCGGGCCCCACGACCTCCCGCCGGAAGCAAAACCGGCAGTAGACGGCGCAGGCGTAGGTGGCGGTCAGCAATAGCCGGTCGGGATAGCGGTGGACGATCCCCTTCACCGGGGCATGGATCTGGTCGCCGATGGGATCCGCCTGCTCGCCGGGCGCGGAGACCAGTTCCTCGGGCGAGGGCAGGTACTGCAGGCCGATGGGGTCCAACGGATCGGCGGGGTCGATCAGGGCGGCGACCGCCGGGGTGACGGCAATGGCATAGCGGGCCGCCACGGCCTCCAGGGCATCGATGGCGCCAGCTTCCACCAGACCTGCCCTGGCCAGGTCCGCTGTGGTGTGCAGGACCCGGCTCACGGAACCTCCGCCACGGGAGTCCAGAGGACGTCCTCGATCGTCCGGGCGCCAGTGGCCAGCAGGACCAGCCGGTCAAAGCCCAGGGCTGCACCGGAGGCCTGGGGCATGATGGCCAGGGCCGCCAGGAAGTCCTCGTCGAGGGGATAGCGCTCGCCGTAGACCCGGGCCTTCTCGTCCATCTCGGCCTCCAGCCGGCGTCGCTGTTCGAGGGGGTCGGTCAACTCACCAAAGGCATTGGCCAGCTCCACCCCGCAGGCATAGAGCTCGAAGCGCTCGGACACCCTCGGGTCCTGGGCGCAGCGCCGGGCAAGGGCCGCTTCGGGGGCGGGATACTCGCAAAGCAGGGTGGGGCGGCCGTCCCCCAGGGTGGGTTCGATTCTCTCGACCAGGACCCGGCTGAAGACGTCGCTCCAGGAATCGTCCGTTGCGACCCGGATGCCCGATGCACGGGCGGCGTCAGCCAGGGCAGGGCCGTTGCCAGTCCCGTCGGGGCCGAGGGTGGCAAGCAGGTCGATGTCCGCAAGGTCCCGGAAGGCCTCTGCCAGGGTCAGCCTGCGGGGTGCAGCGAAGGGATCGCAGGTTCGGCCCCGCCAGGTCAGGGCCTTCGTCCCCGCCGCCTCGGCGGCCAGGCCCAGGAGGGCGGCGCAGTCGGCCATGATCACCTCCCAGCCCTCGCCCGCCCGGTACCACTCCAGCATTGTGAACTCCGGATGGTGCAGGGGGCCCCGCTCGCGGTTCCGGAAGACCCGGGCAAAGTCGAAGATCCTCGTCTCGCCCGAGGCCAGGAGTTTCTTGCAGGCGAACTCCGGGGAGGTGTGCAGGTAGAGGGGCGCGGTGCCGCCCTCAAGGGTCAGGGCCTGGGTGGCGAAGGCGTGCAGGTGGGCTTCGTTGCCGGGCGAGACCTGCAGGGCGGCGGCCTCGACCTCGGTGAAGCCATTCTCCTCGAACCAGCTGCGGATCGCCCGGCGGATGCGTCCGCGGGCCTCCAGGCGCGGCCGCCGGTCGGGCCGGCGATCCGGGCTCCACCAGGGCGAGGGGGGCAGGGGCGCGGGGGTCAAGGACGGCTCCGGAAAAGGCTTTGTGCGTAGCGGCCGCGCACGGGTGACTGGCGAAGCGCGCCTTGATGGGTTAGGTCCGCGCCAATGCCGCGCTTCGGGCGGCCCATATAGACTTGAGGAATAATCACGTGAAGGTCGCCGCAAGTTCGCTTCGCAAGGGCGCCGTCGTTGACATGGACGGCAAGCTCTATGTCGTCCTGACTGCCGAGAACATCCATCCCGGCAAGGGCACCCCGGTTACCCAGCTCAACATGCGCCGCATTGCCGACGGCGTGAAGGTGTCCGAACGCTGGCGCACCACCGAGCAGGTCGAGCGCGCCTTCGTGGACGACCGCCCCCATACCTTCCTCTACCAGGATGGCGAGGGCTACCACTTCATGAACCCTGAGAGCTACGAGCAGGTCGTGGCCCCGCAAGACGTGGTTGGCGACGCCTCCCAGTGGCTGCAGGACGGCATGACCGTGACCCTCTCCACTCACGAGGGCGTGCCTATCGCCCTGGAGCTGCCGCGTACGGTGACCTTCGAGATCACCGAGACCGAGCCGGCCGTGAAGAACCAGACCGCCTCCTCGTCCTACAAGCCGGCCATCCTGACCAACGGCGCACGGATCATGGTGCCCCCCTACATTGCGACGGGCACCCGTGTGGTCATCCTCACCGAGGACGGCTCTTACCAGGAACGCGCCAAGGACTGACCCGGACCCAGAGGCCCGCCCCGGGATGGAACGTTTCGACGTCGTCGTGATCGGGGCCGGTGCAGCCGGCATGATGTGCGCCGCCGAGGCCGCCCTGCGGGGTCGGCGGGTGCTGGTGCTGGACCACGCCCGGGCGCCCGGCGAGAAGATCCGCATTTCCGGCGGTGGGCGGTGCAACTTCACCAACCTCGGCGTCCATCCCTCGCGCTTCCTTTCGGATAATCCCCGGTTCTGCATCTCGGCCCTCAGTCGTTACACGCCGGCGGATTTCATCGCCCTTCTGGACCACGCCGGCATCGCCTGGCGTGAACGTACGCTGGGCCAGCTCTTCCTCGAGGGCTCGGCCCGGCAGGTGGTCGACCTCCTGGTCCGCCGGATGACCGAGGCGGGCGCTGAGCTGCGCCTGGCGACGCCTGTGCACGACTTGGTGCCGACTGCGCCGGGCTTCCGCCTTTCCCTCGACAGCGGAGAGGTCGCCGCCGAACGGGTGGTCCTGGCCGCCGGCGGCAAGTCGATCCCCAAGATGGGGGCCACGGGATATGCCCTCGACGTTGCCCGCCGGCTGGGCCTCGCCCTTGTGGAGCCCAGGGCCGGCCTCGTGCCCTTCACCCTGGCCCCCGACCTTCTGGAGCGGCTGTCGCCCCTGGCCGGGGTCTCGGCGCCCGCCCGGGTGACCGCGGGTGAGGCCGCCTTTGACGAGTCCCTCCTCTTCACCCACCGGGGCCTGTCGGGCCCCGCTGTCCTCCAGGCCTCGTCCTACTGGCGCGAGGGCGAGGCGGTGGAGGTGGACCTGGCCCCCGGGGTCGATCTGCTGGCGCGGCTGAAGGCCGAACGCAGCCGGGCTGGACGCCAGTCCCCCGCCACCCTCCTGTCGGAAGTCCTGCCGGCGCGCCTCGCCCGGACCCTCGCCGAGGGCGCGGAGGCTCCACCCCGGCTGGGGGACTGCAACGACGCCGCCCTCGGCCGGCTGGCGGCCTCCGTGAACGCCTGGACCTTCCGGCCCGCCGGCACCGAGGGCTACCGGACCGCCGAGGTCATGCTGGGCGGGGTGGACACCCGCGAGCTGGATAGCCGCACCTTCGAGGCCCGCTCCGTCCCCGGCCTGCACATCATCGGCGAGGCGGTGGACGTCACCGGCTGGCTCGGCGGCTACAACTTCCAGTGGGCCTGGGCCAGCGGCTGGGCAGCGGGGCAGGCGGTCTAGGCAGGCGGCGACCGGAACTGCTTCGGGATCTACCAGGCCATCGAGTCCGTCCGAAGCCGGGCCCTCCTCATTCGTTGCACCGTGATGGACCACG
>CAIWHQ010000389.1 GCA_903912465.1 uncultured Alphaproteobacteria bacterium
CCTGCCCCGGCTAGGCGAACAGCGCGCCGGTGATGTGATCATCGGCCTCGCCTCTTCCGGTCCACATTCCAATGGCTATTCCCTGGTCCGCCGGATCGTCGAGCGCAGCGGGCTGGACTGGAGCGCAGCTTCTCCCTTCTCGGACGACGAGACCCTGGCGTCGGCCCTGATGCGTCCGACCCGGATCTATGTCCGCCAGGTCCTGCCGCAGATCCGGGCGGGTCGGGTCAGCGCCTGCGCCCACATCACCGGCGGCGGACTGATCGAGAATCCGCCTCGGGTGATCGCCGAGGGTCTGACGGCCCGGTTCGACTGGAATGCCTGGTCCCCGGCCCCGGTCTTCAACTGGCTGCAGGCCGCGGGCGGCGTCAGCGACATGGAGATGCGGCGCACCTTCAACTGCGGCGTCGGCCTAATGCTCACGGTCCGGCCGGAGGATGCCGGCGACGTGCTGGCCGGCCTCATCGAGGCGGGCGAGGACGCCTTTGTCTGCGGCGAACTGGCGGTCGCCTGACCTCAGACCCCGCGGAAGACCGCCGGGCGCTTCTGGTTAAAGGCTGCGACCCCCTCGCGGCGGTCCTCGGTGGTGAACAGCCGGTTGTACTCCGACAGTTCCAGATCCATGGCCTCGGCCAGGGGCAGGACGGCGCCTGTCCGAACGACCGCCTTGACGGCGCGGATCGACAGCGGTGCCTTTGAGGCGATCAGGACGGCCAGTGCAACCAGGTCCGCCACCAGGGTCTCGTTTGGCCGTACGGCGTTGACCAGTCCGATGGACAGGGCCTCGGCGGCATCGACAGGAAGCCCGCTCATCAACATCTCCGAGGCCCGGCGCTCGCCGACCGCCCGGGTCAGGAGCTGGGTCCCGCCCAGTCCCGGGATGATGCCCAGTCCGGCTTCCGGAAGACCCATGCGGGCGGCCTCACCGGCCCAGGCGAAGTCACAGGCCAGGGCCATTTCGGCACCGCCGCCCATGGCGGCGCCATTGACCGCCGCCAGGACCGGAAAGGGACAGGCCAGCTGGGCCCGGATCATGTCCTCGAACAGCTTGTGCTGGTCAGCCCAGACCGTGTCCGTCATGCCGTCCCGTTCCTTCAGGTCGGCGCCGGCACAGAAGAAGCGCCCTTCCCCAGTCAGGACCACAGCGCGGACGGAGGCGTCTGCGGACAGTCGGCTCCAGAGGTCCAGCAGGTCCCGGCCCATGGCGGTGGAGAGGGCGTTGGCGGCCTCCGGGCGGTTGAGGGTCACCTGGACCACGCCGGGGGCGGCCACGTGGACCTGGATCGTCGAATAGGCGCTCATCTTCCCTCCGGTCCGGCGACCACGCCGTCATCATGCAGCTTGCCGATCTGGGCGGCAGACAGGCCCAGGACGCTGGAAAGCACCTCGTCGGTGTGCTGGCCCAGGCGGGCAGCGGGCCGGGCCGGCTGGCGCTCGTCCTGGGGCACGGTTCCGGCGAAGCCGGCAGCGGGATAGGTCTCACCCGAGGGATGGGCCAGGGTCGAGAAGACCGGGTTGCCAGCGAACAGCCGAGGGTCCTTCGCCGCCTGGGACAGGGTCTGGTAGGGGCCCCAGCAGACGCCCAGCTGCTCGAAGGCGGGGACCAGGTCTGCAAGTTTGCGGCGCGCCATGGCGGC
>CAIWHQ010000390.1 GCA_903912465.1 uncultured Alphaproteobacteria bacterium
AAGATCAAATCATGAAGACGCGCATCACGGAGATGTTCGGGGTCGAGACGCCGATCGTCATGGGGGGGATGACCGGGGTCGGCTATGGCGAGCTGGTGGCAGCTGTGGCCAATGCCGGGGCACTGGGCTTCATCACGGCTCACATGTTCCCGTCGGGCGAGGCCCTGCTGGCAGAAATCGAGAAGACCAAGGCCCTGACCTCCAAGCCCTTCGGCATAAATCTGACCTTGCTGCCATCGATCAACCCGATCCCGTATGACGACTATCGCGAGGCCATAATCGCGTCTGGCATCAAAATAGTTGAAACGGCGGGACGCGCGCCGGTGGACCATCTGCCCCGCTTCAAGGAGGCGGGCGTGAAGGTGATCCACAAGTGCACCTCCGTCCGACATTCGGTCTCTGCCGTTCGCCACGGCGTGGACGTGATCAGCATCGACGGTTTCGAATGTGCCGGGCACCCGGGCGAGGACGATATCGGCCTAGTGGTGCTGCTGCCAGCGACGGTGGATGCAGTGGACGTGCCGGTGATCGCGTCCGGCGGCATGGCCGACGGGCGCAGCCTGGTTGCCGCCCTCGCTCTTGGTGCCGAAGGCGTCAACATGGGAACCCGCTTCTGTGCGACGGTGGAGGCCCAGATTCACCCAGCCGTGAAGCAGCAGATCGTGGACTTCACCGAGCGGGACACGGTGCTGGTGGGTCGCTCCCTAAAGAACACCGCCCGGGTCGCTCGCAACGCCATCTCGGAACAGGTGGCGGAGATCCAGAAGGACCCGACCAAGTCCTTCGCCGACGTGAAGGAACTGATGGCGGGCGTCCGGGGCCGCAACAACGTGTTGCGCGATGGTGATCTGGATGGCGGCATCTGGACCACGGGCCAGAGCCAGGCTCTGATCCACGATGTGCCGACCTGCGCCGAGGTTGTCCGCAACATCATGGCCCAGGCCGACGGCATTCTGGCGAAACGCTTCTCAGCCATCGCAGGCTAAGGCGCGGCCGGAACGGTGCCTCGACCACCAATCAACCCGACCCGCCCTAGCGGCGGCGACCGCCGCTGATCATCAGGACGCCAAAACCGATCCTGAAACTGCGTTTTGTGCTGAATTCGCGGGCCGGACGAGAGGCTAGACCTTAAGGCCTTTGTCGCCAGGGTTGCTACCCGTCCGGCTTTCGAGACCGCGATCACGATCCAGTAGGGCGGGTGCCTTCAGATCCCCAGCATTGCCCGCGCCATGATGTTGCGCTGGATCTCGCTGGTTCCCCCGAGGATCGTCACCGCCCGGTCATACAGATAGCGCCCCATGGCCACAGCCGCCTCGCGACCGTCGTGGCTCGCCTGCGGTCCCAGGGCCTCTATCGCCAATTCGTCAAGTCGCTGGGTAAGGACGTTCCCCTGGAGCTTGAGCATTGAAGCGGCCGCGCCCGGAGACTCGCCCAGGGCCCGAGCAGAAACGACCCGGTGCTCCTGCATCTCGACCGCTGTGATATCGATCTCGACCTGAGCCAGTTTGCGGCCAAACCCTGCGTCCTCGGCGGCATGCCTGGACGCGAGGTCCCGCACCCATTTCAACCTCGCCCAGAGCCCGTTGGCGTAGTTGCCGCCGCGCTCGAACTCGAGAAGGTACTTGGCGACCGTCCAACCCTCGTTCTCGGCCCCGATCCGCTGGGATTTCGGAACCCGTACATCGTCGAAGAAGACCTGGTTGAACTCATGCTCGCCAGAGATGTTGATGATCGGGCGCATGGTCAGGCCCGGCGTGTTGCGGTCGATCAAGAGGAAGGAGATGCCGCGCTGGGGCTTGGCCTCTAGGTCTGTTCTCACCAGACAGAAGATGTGCGTCGCCTGATGTGCCAGGCTGGTCCAGATTTTGGTTCCGTTTACGACATAGTCGTCACCGTCCGGCTGGGCACGGGTTTGAAGTGAGGCAAGGTCCGAGCCTGAGCCAGGCTCGGAATAGCCCTGACACCAACGGTGTTCGCCCGACAGGATCCTCGGCAGATAGTGGGCCTTCTGCTCGGGGGTTCCGAACCCGATGATCACCGGACCGCACATGCGGATACCAAAACTGTGAATGCCCGGAGCCCCGGCCGAGGCACACTCGGACGCGAAGATGTGGCGCTGGGTCGTTGTCCAGCCCGTACCCCCATACTCGACGGGCCAGTCCGGGGCCACCCACCCCTTTCCATGCAGCGTCGCATGCCATTTTGCAGTCGGTTCCAGGTCGCAGAAGGAGCCCGTCCTTGCAGCCCCGGCTACACGCAAATCCTCGGTCAGGTGCTCGTCCAGAAAGGCGCGAACCTCCTCACGAAAGGCCAGGTCGGCGGAGGCGAGTTGCAGGTCCATCGGTCATGTCCTCGGCGGAGGGAAAATGGCTGGATTTCCAAAAGGAATGCTTAAAAGCGAATATCATTTGCATATTGGCCTGTGAAGTACCCGGACACCCCATGCTCGATGAGGTCCCGGCGTCACCTTGCTCGCGACCAGGCAGGCGCAGCATCCGTGAAGGCTACAGCCCTTTTCCGCGCGCCTACATTGACAGCGCGAAATCTTGACGGACAAGGGAGGATGGACTCTTACGAGGCTTCCCCATTCGTCCGACGCCCGGTGCAGGAACGGAGCCGCGCGGCGCTGGCCCGCATTGTGGCCGCTGCAACCGAAGTGCTTGTGCGCAAGGGAAATGACGGCTTCTCGATGGCAGAGGTTGCCGAAGCGGCAGGCATCCCTGTCGGCAACATCTATCGACGTTTCGACGGCAAGGACAGCATCGTTCAGACCATCAAGCTGGAGGCCATAAGACGCCTGGAAGATGCTGTCTGCGAGCGTCTGAACGGGCAGAAATTTACTGGGCCAAACCAGATTGTCTCTGAACTCTCTGCAATCCTGGCTGAGGTATCCGAGCGGGATGAGGCGCTACATCGCGTATTGTATAGTTATCGCATGCTCACTCCGTCGCTTCGCGCCATTGGACTGGCTGGCCGCGGCCGAGTTTTTGGGCATTACAATAATGCTATTTCCGCCTTCCTTCATTTCCTGCCCGAACAACGGCGACTGTCGGTGATCGGGTTCTCATACCAAATCATAGTATCGTCTTTCGTCTCGAAGTCCCGCGGTGACGACCCCATCCTGCTGGAGATGTCGTGGTCAGCCTTGGCGCAGGAAGTCACAAAGGCGGCCACCGGCTACCTCAATGAGGCAACCTAGACGGAAACGATTGTGCCGGGCTCAGTCCACCTCCCGGTGTTCGGCGTTCCCCGGCGTCGGCGAGGTAGCCCTGCAGAGCAAATCCTCGGTGCCACAGGCCGCCTCCCCAACTTGAATGTCAGCCGGCCTGAAAGACTATCAAGTCAGAAGGGAACAGACTCCGGGGCCTCACCCCTCCCGGGTGACCCCCACCCGCTGGGCCAGGCTCGCGCCCATGAAGGCGTCGAGGTCCCCGTCGAGTACCCCCTGGGTGTCCGAGGTCTCCACCTGGGTGCGCAGGTCCTTGACCATCTGGTAGGGCTGCAGGACGTAGGACCGGATCTGGTGACCCCAGCCGATGTCGGTCTTTTGCTCCTGCAGGGCCTGGGCCTCGGCCTCCCGCTTCTGGAGTTCAAGCTCATAGAGCCGGGCGCGGAGCATACGCCAGGCCTCGTCGCGGTTCTGGTGCTGTGACCGGCCCATCTGGCAAGCCACGACCACGCCGGTCGGGATGTGGGTCAGGCGAACGGCGGAATCCGTCTTGTTGATGTGCTGGCCGCCGGCCCCCGAGGCCCGGTAGGTG
>CAIWHQ010000391.1 GCA_903912465.1 uncultured Alphaproteobacteria bacterium
CCTGATTTACCCGGCTGCGAATGCATTCTGAATTGCAATCGCGATAGTGGCCTCCGCGAGCGAAAACCGTCAACCGCGCGGCGCGCTCAGCCACCGGCAAGCCAGCCCTGGCTGGTGCCAGCATGGCCGCAGCCCGGGCATGGCCCAGCTTGAGGGCCGAGGCGGCGTTGTTGTTCATGAAGGTCTCCTCGATGGCTGCCTCATCGGGCGACCATTCGGCGACCACGGCGCTGATTCCCTCGAACAGGGCCAGGAGACGCTCGGAGAAGGGGGCCTTCTCGTCGGGCACGACGACGCCATGGCCCAGGTGGGACAGCCGGTTGCCCTCGACCCGGATCACGCCCAGCCCGTCCGGCGAAGGCCGGGGTCCAGGCCGAGGATTCGGAGGGGTGCGGGGCTCATGCGGTTCCACCGGCAGTTGTTCGTGATGTGTTCCTAGTCTGGTTCGCGGGTGTCGGGAAGGCGCTCTGTCCGGGTTCCGTTCGGCCGTCTTGCCTGGTCCCATGTCCGGCCGGATCCTCCCCGCGCCCCCTTGGAGCTCTCAACTAAAAGTGAGTTGCAAAACCCTTAACTTCCTCAGCCCAATTGATCCGTCTCAATTTGGTGCGAGGGTGAGGTCATGAGAGCATTATCAACACTAGAAACCCATTTTGTTTCCGGTGGCTACGATCCGAATGAAGTCGATGAGGTTGTAGTTATTGGAAGGCGTGATTATGGTTATGTCGACCGGATCTTAGCGGATATGCAGCGATTTGCAGATGCTGCAGAACTCAAGGCGACAGCCTTGCTTGATGCAGCGCTGGATAAGGTGGATGACGCAGGCGACGCCATGCGACGAGCGGCCGAGCATTACTCACACCTGATCACCTCGAATTCGGACTCACCCCTAGTGAATCCGAACACTTGCGATCCGAGCGATGGGGATGACCCGGACTGCAAAGGCCCGTTCGCCCCCTCAAGTTAGCCTTAGAGGGCGGATAAACGCGCTTCTGAGCCTGAACCCGGCGTCGAAGTCCGGTTTCAATCGGACTTCGACGACCCTTCCGGAGCCTGTACCGCCTGAGAACCGGCCTGACCTTGGGCCGCCTCAACAATCCTGCCGCCGCTCAACACCAGCACCCGATCTGCCGAAGCGATTGTTTCAGGCCGGTGAGCGATCACGATGCGGGTGACCACAAGCCCCTTGATCGCCTCGTTGATCTGCTTTTCCCGGGCGACATCGAGATGCGAAGTCGCCTCGTCCAGGATCAGGATTTTCGGCCGGCGATAGAAGGCCCGCGCAAGAAGCACCCGCTGTTTCTGGCCCCCCGACAGTGAGGATCCCATGTCGCCGACGAAGGTCTCCGTCCGCATGGGCATGTTGCGAATGTCATCGGCGATCCCGGCCATCTCCAGGCAGGTCCAAACCCATTCCATGTCGATCGTCTCGGCGAAGAAGGAGACGTTTTCGGCAATAGAGCCGCTGATCAATTCATCGTCCTGGAGAACCACGCCGATGTTCTGCCGCACCGTCCTGGGGCCCCAGGTTGCGATGTCGATATCATCGATCGCGACGGTCCCGGAGACGGGCGGATAGAGCCCGCAGAGCACCTTGATGAAGGTCGACTTCCCCGACCCTGAGGGGCCGGTAATGGCCACGAATTCCCCGGGCTCGATCCGCAGCGTGACGCCTTCGAAGACCATCGGCTGGTAAGGCGCGTAGCGGAAGGAAAGGTCGGTGATCGAGATTCCGCCCTTCATCTCCGGAAGTCCACCCAGGGCGGAGTCAATGCCGCGCTCCACCGGGTTCAGGGCGATGTCCGCGATCCGGTCCGAGTGTAGGTCGAGCATCCGCCACTGGACGAAGGTCTCGTAGAGTCCCTGGGCCCGGGCGGTGAACTGGCTCTTGTAGGAAAGGAAGGCGAAGAGGAGGCCCACGGTGATGGACCCATCCATGACCGAGCGAGCGCCCAGATAGATCACCGCGACGTTGGAAAGGGTGTCCAGCAGGGACTGGAGCGAGCTGAACCCGATCTGGGCGAAGGCGTTGCTCTGGTTGGTCTTCAGGGTTTCCGCATACCGGTTCGCCCACTCGCCCTCGCGCTGGGCCTCCGCGCCCATCACCTTGATGGTCTGGATTGCGCGCAGGGTCTCCAGGCGCTTGCCCTGCTCAGCGATCGAGGCGACGAGCGAGTCCCCGGCCAGCCTGATCGTGGTGGTGATCGCCACCTGCCGAAGGATGATGTAGGCGACCAGGCTAACCAGGGCCACGATGGCCAGCTTCCAGGCGAAGAGAAGCATCATCACCAGGGTGGCGAGTGCCATCACCCCGTCGATGACCGAACCCACGAGACCGCTGGCGAACAGTCCGCGGACGGGCTCGATGCTCTCGAAGCGGGAATGGGCGTCCGCCAGGCGTCGGCTCTGGAACCAGGGCAAGGGCAGCCGGATCATGTGGTGGAACAGTCTGCCGGTCATGTCCCAACCCAACAGGGCGGACATTTTCTGCATGGCTACTGCGCGCAGGGCGCCGGCACCCACATTGAAAATGCCGAACAGGGCGAAGCCAATGGCGAGAAGGCCCAAGAGGCCTTGGTCGCCCTTCAGCGCCGCCTCGTCGATGGCCAGCTGGATGTAGAAGGGACTGCCGATCACATAGGCCTGCAGCAGGACGCTGAGAACCAGGGTGTGGACGAAGGCGCTCCGGATTTCCGGGGTGATGGAGAGGAGGCTGGTCAGGTTCAGCGCCGACCTCTCCTTCCGGCGCCGGAAGGCGGGTGACCGGGTAAGTTCCAGAGCGACCCCGGTGAATTTCTTGTCCACCTCCTTCCAGTCGGGAACCCGGACGCCCCGGGCGGGGTCCTGGACCTGGATTCCCTTCCGCGTGACCTTCAGCAGCACCACGAAGTGGTTGAGGCCCCAGTGCAGGATCGCGGGGGTCCGGAGCTCGCGCAGCTCCTCAACCTCGCAGCGCACCGCCCGGGTGGTCATGTCCAGGGC